>NZ_CAWMDN010000001.1:0-223870 GCF_963866575.1 Aeromonas sp. L_1B5_3 | reverse complement strand
CCGCTCTGCCACCCCTCCGAACGGCGAGCATACTACGTCAAGCGCTTGTTCATATGCAATACATATTTCCTGTGGGATAGTGTGCGGGAGCAAAATGGCAGGTGGCTTGAAATTGTTCCTCGTCATCCCTATTTGTTCTTCATAGAATGCTTAGGCTTTAAGTGATGACGAGACGGCCGCTCGCCGCCTCAACAGGACACCAAGAGGACACCCAAGATGGATACCCGTTCTATCTACACCGGCACCCAGAGTGCCGCACGCGATACCAACAAGGTGCTGCGTAACACCTATATGCTGCTCTCCCTCACCCTCGGCTTCTCTGCCGTGGTGGCGGGCATCGCGACCGTAATGAACATGCCGCCGCTGCACTGGGCCATCTTCCTCATCGGCGTATACGGTCTGATGTTCCTGACCGAGAAAAACCGCAACAACAGCATGGGCCTGGTATTCACCTTCGCCCTGACCGGTCTGCTGGGCTATAGCCTGGGCCCCATCATCAACATGTACATGAACAATGGTGGTGGCGAGATCGTGATGACCGCCCTTGGCGGCACCGCGCTCACCTTCTTCGGTCTGTCGGCTTATGCCCTGACTACCAAGCGTGACCTCTCTTTCATCGGTGGTATGCTGTTCGTCGGTTTCTGGGTACTGCTGGTGGCCATGATTGCCAACATCTTCCTGCAGATGAGCGCCCTGAGCCTGGCTCTGTCCGCCATGTTCATGCTCTTCTCCTCCGGGGCCATCCTGCTGACTACCCAGCAGATCGTGCGCGGCGGCGAGACCAACTACATCTCCGCCACCGTTACCCTGTATGTCTCCATCTACAACATCTTCCTGAGCTTGCTGAGCCTGCTTGGCGGCAACCGCAACTAATCAAAAACCCCGCTTCGGCGGGGTTTTTATTGGCGTCGATTTTTGTCAGGATAAGTTGTAAATCAAGGATATGAAGCGAAGTGGCCCTGATTTGGATCAGGGCCACTTCGCGCTTGGCGGGTTACTATCTCGCTCTCGTTTCGATCAAGGGTTTCACCTGTCTCATGCCGATGGATCTCTCTGGCCTGCTGCGCCGACTGCTGATTGATAGTCACATCGATTTTGCTTCGCTCAAGGGTGGTGCCTAGCATGCCCATGGAATTCTCCGGTTTGTTACGCCGACTGCTGACCGATAGTCACATCTACTTCGCTCTCAAAGTGCTGCTGGCCATTCTCGGTCTGCTCGCCTTCACCCTGGCCACCGGCAATATCCAGCTCACCGTGCTGCTCTCCCTCGGGGTCGTAGCGGGCGCCATCGCCGAAACCGACGACAGCCTGTGGGGACGGCTCAAAAACCTCGCCATGACGCTGATTTGCTTCATGTTTGCGTCCCTGTGCGTGCAGTATCTCTACCCCACCCCCTGGCTGTTTGCCATCGGGCTGGCCAGCTCCACCTTTATCTTCGTGATGGTGGGGGCGCTCGGTGCCCGCTACGCCACCATCAGCTTCGGCTCACTGCTGATCGCCATCTACACCATGCTGGGGGCCGCCAAGGCGCCGGATCTCTTCTACCAACCGCTGGCCCTCGGTGCCGGCGCCCTCTGGTACGGGCTGGTCTCGTTTATCTGGCTCTGGTTGCTGCCCTACAAAACCCTGCACGAGCAGCTGGCCCAGAGCTACTTCGCCCTTGGCCGCTACCTGCTGGAAAAATCCCGCTTCTTCCCGGCGGACGAGCACGGCGCCCAGGCCATTCGCCACAATCTGGCCCAGCTCAACATCAATCTGGTGAGCGCGCTGACCCTCACCAAATCGGCCCTCAACGCCCGCCTGAGCCGCCGCCATCCGGCCAGCCCCGAGCTTGCCAGCCTGCTGCGCCTCTATCTGCTGGCGCTGGAAATTCACGAACGCGCCACCTCCAGCCACTACCCCTACAGCCGGCTGGAAGAGGAGCTCAAGCAGGGCATCGTGCTGGAAGGATTTCAGGAGGTGTTCCTGCAGCTCTCCGAGGCGTGCCAGCGGCTCGGTTACGCCATTCTGGTGCACAAGCCCTACGCCCATAACAAGCGCATCCACTGGACGCTGGAGGCCCTCGGCGATCAGCTGGAGTTCACCAATCTCAAGCAGCACTACCCGAAAACCCTGCTGACGCCGATGAAGTTCCTGCGCCGCAATCTGGCCAGCATCAACCAGCTGCTGGGCAGCGCCGAAGTGCTGCAAAACCCCGAGCAGCCGGAGCAGGAGCTGCCCGCGCTGGCCAAGCCACCCCGCCTACCGCTGCTGACCCAGCTCAAGCAGCACCTCACCTTGCACTCCATGGTGTTTCGCCACGCGCTGCGTTTGTCACTCGGGCTGGTGATCGGCTACGGCATACTGCAAGCCTTTGATCTGGAAAAGGGCTACTGGATTTTGCTGACCGTGCTGTTTGTCTGCCAGCCCAGCTACAGCGCCACCCGCCGCCGACTGGTGCAGCGGATGCTCGGCACCTTCGCGGGTATTCTGGTGGGCATTCCGGTGCTCTGGCTCTTCCCCGAGCTGCACGTTCAGCTGGTGGTGATGGGGCTGGCCGCCTTCCTCTTCTTCACCCAGGTGCGCAACAACTACAGCGCCGCGGTCTGCTTTATCACCCTCTACGTGCTGATGGCCTTCAACCTGCTCGATGGGATCGGCTTTGCCATTCTGGGGCCGCGGCTGCTCGATACCCTGCTCGGCTGCCTCATCTCCTACGGGCTGGTGGCCTGGCTCTGGCCGGACTGGCAATACAAGCGACTGCCGACGCTTATCGCCAATTCGCTGTCAGCCAATGCCCGCTACCTCTCGGCGGTGCTGGCGAGCCTCAAGCAGCAGCGGGACGAGTCCATCGACTATCGGGTGGCGCGCAAGAGCGCCCATCTGGCGGACAGCGAACTGGCCACCGCCTGGCAGAGCATGCTGGTAGAGCCGCAAAAGCGCCGCCGCTTCCTCGATCTCTGTTTTACCCTCACCTGGCGCAACCACGCCCTGCTCTCCTACATCTCGGCGCTGGGGGCCCATCGCGACAAGCTGGAGGCCATCAGCGGGCTGGATGAGGTGCGCCACCACATCTGCCACACCCTGGAGCAGGCCGCCGGTCATCTGGCGGGCAACCCCTCCAGCTCCATCGGAGGTCAGTGCCCCATTCTTTGCACGGACAGCAGTGCAGACAGCAGCGAGGAGCAGCTGATGCTGACCCAGCAGCTCAACCTGATCAGCGAGCTGGCGGATCAGCTGCTGCATCTGGCCAACGAGAGTCGGTTGCTCACCGGGGATCAAGGCGCTACCATGCCCGCCCAATCCTGATAGCCCCATTAGCGAGGAGCCCTCATGTCTGCGTCCGAAAAACATCAGCTGGAATTCAACGGCCAACTCATCGAGACCGATGCCAAGGGCTACCTGCTCAACAGCAACGACTGGAGCGAGGAGCTGGCGCTGGTGCTGGCCGCGCAGGAGGGGATCACGCTTGAGGAGCCGCACTGGGAAGTGGTGCGCTTTGTGCGCGCCTTCTATCTGGAGTTCAACACCTCCCCCGCCATCCGCGCGCTGGTCAAGGCGATGGAGAAGCAGTACGGCCCCGAGAAGGGCAACAGCCGCTACCTCTACAAGCTGTTCCCGGAAGGGCCCGCCAAGCAGGCGACCAAGATTGGCGGCCTGCCCAAACCGGTGAAGTGCATCTGATCCCATGCATCTCATCCCATAACAACGGGGGCCGCAACTGCGGCCCCCGTTGTGTTTGATGCGCTATCTTCGCGCACCTCGTATTCATATCTCTGAGACTTCCAGCCAGCCTTATCCCCGCTGGTCAGCCAGCGCCACCAGCTGCTCCGCCAGCCGGTGACCGTGCAGGTAGGAGGCGATCAGCTCGCTATCCGCCTTGCCGATTGCAATCTGCTGATACCAGTGCTCCAGCATGGCGGCAAAGCCGCGCTGGGCCAGCACCGGCTGCCAGTCGCTGGGGCTAAGCATCTGCGCCTGCTTGTCGCGGGCGATGCTGCCGCGAGTGCAGTTCTCAAGGTGCAGGGAGAGATTGTCGCCGTAGGCATCGATGCGCTCCTCGGTGATCCCGGCGCTGCGGTTCATGCTGCCGCTGATGGCGCGATCGCCGCTCTGCCAGCTGACGCTCACCCCGGCCAGCAAGCTGTTGTCCTTCATATCCGGTCGCAAGACCGCATGAAAGTCGCCGTCCGGCACGCCGCCATAGAAGCAGAGGCTGTCGAGCACATGGATAAAATCGTCGAACATAAAATCCCGCGCCTTGCCCGGCAGGGCGAAGCGGTGCTTTTGCCAGTTGAGCTCGGTGAGCGGCTGGGCGCGCGCCTCGGCCATGGCGGGCAGATAGCGGCGGTTAAAGCCGGTAAAGAGGGCGCAATCTTGCGCGATGGCGAGGTTGGCCAGCGCTTCTGCCTCGGCCAGATTGTCGCACAGGGGCTTGTCGACAAAGGTGGGGATCCCTGCGCGCAGGCACTGCTCGGCCAGCTCGCGGTGCACGGCGGTGGCGGCGTGGATCATCACGGCGTCGGGGCGGCTGGCCAGCATAGCCGCCACATCGGTAAAGCACTCGGCGACCCGATACTGGCGGGCCAGCTTTTCCAGCACCGCTGGACTCCGGGTGCAGAGCAGCGGGGTGACCCGCTCATCGCAGGCAAGCAGCGGCAGATAGGCTTTTTGGGCGATATCCCCCAGACCAATCATGGCAATGCGCATGACAACTCCTTGTTTTATCTGGCAAGCGTGTGAAGGGCTGCGGTGGCGACTCTTGCGGCAACCCGGCAATGCAAACTGGCCGACAGGGTAACACTCCCCTCTCGCCGTCTCCATCGGCGGCACCAAAAACAGCAGGGGCGACCCGCTGGTCGCCCCCGTCTCTGCATCTGTTGCATGCACTACACGCCGCGCGGCGGCCTGCGGGCATCAGCCCCGTGACAGCCCCTTGAGGGACTGGCAGTCGTAGTAGGTGATGCGCGGCTTGTCGTTGTAGTTGAGATCGATCACCCCGAACAGCATCTTCTGCGCCGGCAGATAGATATGGACATAGTTGGCCTGCTTGGCATCGGCGACCTTGAGACTCTCCTGACTGTTGTTCATGTAGGAGTTGAGCATGCCGGCGGTGCTGTAGCGCTCCAGCAGGTTCATTGGCATCTCTTCGTTGTGCTTGAGGGTGCAGTTGTTCTCCGGCTTGGGCGGGAACTGACCAATAACCACTTTGCGCCCTTCCGGGCTGGTCTTGTCGACAGAGGTCATGCTGCCAGCACAGGCCGTCAGCAGCAGAGCGGGCAATAACAGAAACAGTTTTTTCATGGAACCTGAACTCACAAAATGAGGCCATCCCGGCCCGGGTTTTCGCCGCGGTGGGGGCCGGAGCATCTGCCGCCAGCCTCACCGCCGTCGCTTGTTATATAGGTCTCGCCGAGGCGAGTGGCGCGCATCTTCACACCCCGCCCGTCGATATTCAATCACTATTCAATCAATAGGGCGGGAAGAGTGTAACCAGATATTTCATGGGGTTATCCAGCCCGCGCCGGACGCGCTTTGCCACCCTTTTCCGCCAACCAGCCGATCGATGCAAGCCCCCATCCTTGCTGGCCTTGGGGCCGACTCCCCTTGCCTCTTTTGTCCGCTGTTATCCAGTGATCGGGGGGATGATTTGCTGCGCCCCTCCCCCTTGGGTTCGCCCATGCCAAGGGCCAATCGTTTCACCTATGTAACGCTTTAAGGGATTCATGTTTCACCTGCGCAAAAATCAGGGTTGGGCTACTAGCGGCGGTTGGCTGGCATGGGCTGCGGGTAGATGCCCGCCAAGAGAGCTTTTCAGGCTCTTATGGTGTCCAGCTCACAGTCATGATGGCTTCGTTTGGCTTACCATGGCGCTCTTGTCCCTGCTGCCGTGCAAAGGGCTGTTGCAGGCTATTTGCCGGAATGGATTACCGCTGACCAAGCCCTGTTTGGCTGCTGCCGTTTATTGGCGGCGGCCATGATGGCCTGTGCGCTATCAGCCCCTATAAGACGCGTTATTTATGGATATATAGCGATGAAATCATCAATTGCTGTCAGGGCCCTGTCGCCCTATATATTCGCCATTTTGTCAGCTGGGCTGATATCCAGCGGATACAATGCGCTGCCGATCTATTGCGGCCTCGCCGTGGTGCTCTATCCGGTGCTGGTTGCCATGCTGGCCAACGACTGGGAAAAAGCGGGGCTGGTCTATCGCGAATCGACCCTGGTCGAGGTGGATGTCAATGTGCGCGGGGTCCTTATCACGGAGCAGAGACGGCATTTGGAGAACCTCTATTTTGTCTCGCCGGAAATAATGCAGGGCAAGCTCACCCGCCTCGCCCGTATCAAACTGCTGCTCTGCGGCACCATGTTTGCCGTGTCGCTCTATGAACTCGCCCTGCAAGCCGAGGCTCAATTTGCCCTGCCCGCCGTCAATCTGCTGGATATCAATCTGCTGGATATATGCAGCCTGATGATCGGCCTTGGCGCCGTGCTGTTTCTCGGTCACTGCGCGAGAAAAAGCCTCTCCCTTTACGAGGCCTGTCGCCACAAAAACTATCTGGTGCACTCTTATGACGAGCCCGGTGCCCAGCTCTATAGCGCCACCATTGCGCTCAAGGGGGATAACCTGCAGGTGCGCCATACCCGCATCTTCGATGCACTGCTAGCGTGGTATTGAGCAAGCTTTACCTGAAATAACGACTGGGGATAGCGACCTTGCGGGGTGTTTCCTCTTCCCCGAAAGCGCCAGCTCTCGGGGCTTTTTGTATGGCGGGGGCAAAGCCGCACAGAAGATAGAAAAAAAGGAAGGAAGTCGAGACTTCCCTCCTTTTGGCTTGCGCAGTGGCCTGTGACTCAGTTTATCTTGCCCATTTCGACGGCAAAGCTGGTCGCCAGCTGGGCAAACTTGAGAGCGTGGCCAGCCGAGGGATCCGAGTTTTGCAACGTATCCTGCGCCGTGTGGATCCTGGGGTTGTATTCGCTAAAGCGTGACTCGAACGGCATGGCGGCGGGGTAGCCCTGATTGTGCCAGGAGGCGTGATCCGAGCAACCATAGCCACAGCTGTCATAGCCATAGCTGACTTGCGGCAGGTAGGCATCGATCAGCTGGGTGAGGTAGCCGGTCAACCCCTTGTCGGTGTAGTCGGTCATAAAGACGATGTCGTTCGCCGAGCCCTTGTAGTTGGTCATGTCCAGCTGGAGCGCGGCCAATACCCTGGTGTTGGCCGCCTTGTAGCGGCTGGCGATATCCTTGGAGCCTCGCAAGCCCACCTCCTCCGCCGCATAGCCGATAAATTGCAGGGTGCGCTCCGGCTGGCGGCCCTGTTCGGCAATGACCCGCAGCACCTCGGTCAGGGTGGCGATGCCGGAGGCATCATCATCGGCGCCGGGGGCCAGCGTCTTGCTGTTGGGGGCCGAGCCTGCGGTGGAATCGAGATGGCCACCGAGCACCACCACCTCGTCCGGATAGCGGCTTCCCTTGAGGGTCAGCACCACCGATTGTTGCTGGTAACCGCTATGTTTGACCCGGCTGACGCTGGCCCATGGCAGGGTGCTGCCGAGGCTCTGCCACTGGCTGGCCACCCAGTCGGCGGATTGCGTGCCGGTGGGGGTGGTGTAGTAGCGGTTGCGCCAGCCGGACAGCTTGCTGATGGTGCTGGCGATATTGCCTTGATCCAGATGGGGTAGCAGCCGGTTGACACTGGCCCCCTGGGTCAACGGCGGTGCACTGAACAGGTTTTGGCTGAGGGGCTGGGCCATGCTCTGCAGCGCATCGGCCAGAGTCGTGTGCACCACATAGCCACCGCAGCGCTGATGGCCTTCGTGCATCAGATGCGAGAGGGAGCCAAGCTCGCTTGCCTCAATCTGGGCCAGCTGGACGGGCGCCCCGCTGGCACTGAACAGGGGGGAGAGCTTGGCATTGACCTGCTTGAGTTCAGCCCCGCTATCGGCCCCAATCGTGATCCACACGGGTGCCCCCGCCTGAACGGCAAGGGGAATCAGGGGGAGCAAAAGAGCTGCAGTCATCGCTTTCATGTCGGATCCTTCCGGTTATGGTCAACAGTGAATAGATTTAATGGGTCTCATAAGAAGACCAAGCTAGTCTAGTCACCCACTGCCGTTAAATCGACCACTCCCTGCACCAAATTGCACCACCTGATGTAAAGCGCGCCAGCCGGGGGTTTTATCTCTACCGGGCCACCTGCTTTTCCCTCCCCGCCCCTGCTGCCCTGCCCGCACCACCTCTTGATTGTTCCACCTGCGCAACAGCTCTTCGCTTATGCGTTGCACCAGTAAAACAATTTGAGGTGTTCCAGCACCCAGCCATGGCCGCAAGATAGCCAGCAGCCAGCGCCCAGTCACTGTCCGGTTGGCGGCAAGGTCGCAGAGCAAGAAGAGTTTGATAGCGGTCAAAAAACGCGTTTTTTCTGATGGTTACATCAGGTTAAGGCTCACCTCGACAGTGTCGTTTGACTTACCATGGCCACTCAGAACCTGTTGAACTGCGATGGGTTGCGGCCAGCGCGGGTCAAGGGAGCATTTTGGAAGCAGGCATCTCGGAAGCAAGAATCCATGGAAGCGGTAGCATTATGCTTGGCTCACACAGGCAGGTGTCCCGGATTTCGTATTAAAAAGGGATAACAGCGCGCGGCAAGGCAACTGCACAAGAAGGAGCACGGCATGATGATATTCAGCGTCTTTGGCCGACTGGTTGGCGTAAAACGGGAGGGGGAGCAGTGGCTGCTGTTTAACGTCAGCCTGCCCGAGCGCAAATACTCGCGCATCCGCGATGTGATTATTCCCGACTTTCTGAGCGAGGATGAGATCCCGCGCTGGCTTGACGATATCTATCATGAGGCCGCCAGCGCCGACCACCCCGATGTGGTGCGTATCGAGTAACTCGCCCGCTTGCCCCCTTATCGGCCACACCATGGTTCAAATCGGCGGGGCTGCCTGTCCATCCCCGCCCCTGTTGCCCTGCCCGCACCGCCCCTTGATTGTTCCACCTGCGTAACAGCTGCTCGCTGATTCGTTGCACCAGTAAAACAATTTGAGGGGTGCCAGCACCCGGCCATAGCGGCAGAATGGCCAGCAGCCAGTGCCCGATCACTGTCCAGTTGGCAACAAGGCTGCAGAGCAAGAAGAGTTTGATAGAGGTCAAAAAAACGAGACGTTTCTGATAGTTATATCACTTTAAGGCTCGCCTCAGCAGTTTCATTTGGCTTATCATAGCCATCCAGAACCTGTTGAACTGCGATGGGTTGCTGCCAGCGCGATTGGAAGCTGTAATCCACGGGCAGTAGCTTCGCTCCTCATTCCGAAATGGTAAATGCTAGATTTTGGAGTAAATGATTCCAAACCAATTTCATGTCATTACATCGAAGCTAATTAAAAAACACACCGCATTTAAAAATAATTTCTTTAAGAATTTTTCACTTCGTGAAGTACCAATCCACCCTAAACTCGTTGCATATTATGGTAATTAAAAATGAACATTAATCATCACATAGAAATGAACTTAGAATACTATTTTAAATTACATGAGCCTGAGTATGCATTTCTGATTACAGGTGCTTGGGGGGTTGGCAAAACATATTTTATTGACTCATTTGTTGAAAGTGTAGAATTAAAAAACAAAGAAATAAAAATCGTAAAAATAAGTTTGTTTGGCTTAAAAAAATCATCCGAAATTAATGACATGATCTTTCAGTCATTCCATCCAATTCTTGGTTCAAAAGGTATGAGAATGGCTGGGAACATATTTAAAGGCGCAATAAAACTAGGGTTAAAAGTTGATCTTGATAGCAACGGGAAACCAGATGGACAAGTTGAACTAAAGAATGAAAATATATTTAACGAGATCATTGAAAAACTAAAAGATAATAAAGGCAATGGGTTTGTATTGATATTGGATGACCTAGAGAGAACGGACATATCAATTACTGAAATCCTTGGATACATTAATTACATAGTTGAAATATCAAAACAAAAAGTTGTTTTGATTGCTAATGAATCAAACATTTCTGACAAAGAAAGATATATCTTATTTAAAGAGAAGGTTGTAGGGAAAACTTTTGAAGTCAAGCATAACTTTGATGAATTCATTAACGCAGCTGTACAGAAACATCCTGCTTGTTATTTGTCAGAAAGCATAGATATCATTAAAGATATATATGAAAAATCAAATTTAAAAAATCTTAGGAAAATAAAAAGATCCATTGAGAATTTTGAATATTTAATAAGTCATATTGATGAGTATAGAAGTCATTCTGAGTTTTATAAAAACTTAATCAGATGCTATTTCTCACTCAGCATGGAAATAGAGACTGGAAATATCAATGAAGAAGTCATAAGGAATAAATTTCCTTTTAATTATGCAAAGGCTGATGAAAAATTATGTGAAGAATCTACAATGACATTTAAGGAGATGCACGAAAACTATTTTAAGGGCTATCCACAACTTTACTCAGGTGATGCTTGGTGTGACTTTTTATACAAAGGTGATATAGAAAAAATAATCTCCCTCACTAAAGGCTTGCCCTATTTTAATAATGACAATGTAAAAGATGACCCTCTATGGCTTAAGCTATGGCACTATAACAAATTAGAGTTAGAAGAATTTAATAAACTACTTCATGAGATGGAATCTGATTTCAAATCTCTAAAAGAGTACGAACTCCCAATTTATTTGCATATAATTTCGCTCATAATATTCTTTATAAAGAATGATCTCAGTACGCTATCAATTAAAGACGTAAAGGAAACTGTATGTAAATATACTGAAGAATTTAAATCAAGCTCTCACTGGAAAAAATCATATATCGGTAAAAAGGAAAGGATGAATGGAAGTGGATATGGATACATTTGTGATGACGATGGAGATGACGACTTCGATTTCTGTAGAGAAATGATTAGGTCTGAAAATGAAAAATCATATCTTGCTGAAGAGGCTGAGCGAACTAAAAATAGAATTATTGAGGCTGCATCTCATCTTTTTAAAGAATTTAATGATGAAACGTTTAAATCAGCATACGAAGAATATAAATACGAACCTATTTTTGAAAATATAAATCCAACCGAGTTCACTCATACCATATTAAATAAATGCAACAATGAAATAAGAATGTTTAATCAGCAACTGTTTGCCAGATACACAGGGTCAATGACTCTAAATAACAGACCGATATGCTTTTACTTTAGAAGCGAATTGTCATTCTGGATGTCTTTAGAAAAAGAACTAGCTAAAGGTTTAGCTGACATAGATATACTAAAAAAACATCTAATACAATCACTTATAAATAACAACATAAAAATAATAATTAGTATTTTAGAAGCCTATCAGTCTTGATGATTTTTGGAATAAGAAAATACTCTAACGGACTATAAAAAGGCGACCATCCGGTCGCCTTTTTATTTCTGTCGCTTTCCAATCAGGAAATATTACCGAGCCGGTCGCTTGGCACCATTTCCTTTGACAGCAGGCTTACCGCCCTGAGCGGCGGGCTTGGCAGAACCGGCACGGGTCGGCGCCTTGCCCTTATGGGCGGGTTTACCGGTCGGTTTGCCCTTACCTGCACTCTTACCAGCACTATGACCTGCGCCTTGTCCGGCGGGCTTGCCGTTCCCCAGCTTGAGCTCGGAGCCCAGCGGCTTGCCATTGCCTTTGCCGCTCTTGTTGGCGTTGCCGCTAGCGTGCTGGCCGTTGCTCTGGCCCGCAGCCTTGTTGCCAGCACCATTGCCACGCTGGTGACTGATGTTGCTGTGGCGAGTCAGGGCCGGTTTCATGCCCTTGCCAGTGGCGGCGCGCTCGTTGCGACCTTCTGCTGGCACCAGACAGCCGGGGCCGTTGCCAATCAGGTGGCCCTTGCCCATGGCGAGTAGGGCTTCGCGGATCATCGGCCAGCCAGCTGGATCGTGATAGCGCAGCAGCGCCTTGTGCAGGCGGCGACGGCGCTCGCCCTTGGCGACGAAGACATCGCCCCCCTCGCGGCTCACCTTGTTTAACGGGTTTTTCTCCGTGTAATACATGGTGGTGGCGTTGGCGAGCGGCGACGGGTAGAAGTTCTGCACCTGATCGAGCTTGAAGCGGTTCTCTTTGACCCAGAGCGCCAGATTGACCATGTCTTCATCTGTGGTGCCCGGGTGGGCGGAGATGAAGTAGGGGATCAGGTACTGCTGCTTGCCCGCCTCTTTGGAGTATTTGTCGAACAGCTCCTTGAACTGGTAGTAGCTGCCCATGCCCGGCTTCATCATCTTGGAGAGCGGCCCCTCCTCGGTGTGTTCCGGCGCGATCTTGAGGTAGCCACCGACGTGGTACTTGGCCAGCTCCTTGATATAGCGGGGATCTTCCACCGCGATGTCGTAACGCACGCCGGAGGCGATGAGGATCTTCTTGATCCCCTTGAGGTCGCGCGCCTTGCGATAGAGGTTGATGGTCGGGCTGTGGTCGGTGTCCATGTGCGGGCAGATGGTGGGCCAGACACAGGAGGCGCGACGGCAGGTCTGCTCGGCTTTGGGGCTCTTGCAGCGCAGCTTGTACATGTTGGCGGTGGGGCCGCCGAGATCCGAGATTACGCCGGTAAAGCCCGGCACCTTGTCGCGGATATCTTCGATTTCTTTGAGGATCGACTCTTCCGAGCGGCTCTGGATGATGCGCCCTTCGTGCTCGGTGATGGAGCAGAAGGAGCAGCCGCCAAAGCAGCCGCGCATGATGTTGACCGAGGTCTTGATCATGTCGAACGCCGGGATCTTCTCCTTGCCATAGGCGGGGTGCGGCACCCGCTGGTAGGGCAGGCCGAAGACGCCGTCCATCTCCTCGGTTTCGAGCGGGAAGGCAGGCGGGTTGACCCAGACGATGCGATCACCGTGAGCCTGCGCCAGCGCGCGGGCGCAGCCGGGGTTGGTCTCGTGGTGCAGAATGCGCGAGGCGTGGGCGTAGAGCACCTTGTCCTCTTTGACCCGCTCATAGGCGGGCAGCTTGACATAGGTCAGCTCCCACGGCTTGGGCTTGGCCGGCTGCACCAGCACGGGTTTGGCCTCTTGCGCGGCAGGCGCCGCGTCGGTGGCGTCATCTGCGCAGGGCGCCCCTTCCATATAGGGGTTGGGGATGGGATCGATGCGGCCAATCTGGTCGAGCTTGCTCGAATCCACCCCTTTCCAGCCCGGCAGCGGCTCCTTGCGGATAACGGCGGTGCCGCGAATATCCTGCATGGTCTCGATGGTCTCCCCCGCTGCGATGCGGTGAGCCACTTCCACCAGCGGCCGCTCGGCGTTGCCGTAGATGAGGATATCGGCCTTGGCATCGAGCAGGATGGAGCGGCGGATGGTCTCGGACCAGTAGTCGTAGTGGGCGATGCGGCGCAGGGAAGCCTCGATGCCGCCGATAACGACGGGCACCTCCTTGAAGGCCTCCTTGCAGCGCTGGGTATAGACCAGAGTCGCGCGATCCGGCCGCTTGCCACCCACATCCCCCGGGGTGTAGGCGTCGTCGTGGCGCAGCTTTTTGTCGGAGGTGTAGCGGTTGATCATGGAGTCCATGTTGCCCGCGGTCACCCCGAAGAAGAGGTTCGGTTTGCCCAGACGCATAAAGTCATCCTTCGATGACCAGTCCGGCTGGGCGATGATGCCGACCCGAAAGCCCTGCGCCTCCAGCATCCGGCCGATGACCGCCATGCCGAAGCTCGGGTGATCCACATAGGCATCCCCCGTCACCAGAATGACGTCGCAGCTGTCCCAACCGAGCTTGTCCATCTCTTTGCGGGACATGGGCAGGAAGGGCGCCGTGCCGTAGCACTCGGCCCAATAGCGGGGATAGGAAAAAAGGTTGGTAACCGGCTGCATTTTAACCACCTGGAACAATTCGGGTCGCGCATTATACCGGTTGCGGCCAAGGGGGGCGATGGCTTTTTGCCCCCAGAGTTCGCACGGGATAAGGGCTGGCCATCAACACCGCCCCCCATTCCGGCAACAACTGCGCCAGCAGCCGGGCCAAAAGCAAGGGCGCCCGCAGGCGCCCTTGTTGGCAAAACTCACCCTGACGGCAGCCGTCAGTGGGCTGGGGTCTGTTCGTCCCCCTCCCCTTTGGCGGTCAATTTGGCGGCCAGCGCCTCGTCCACCTGCTGATCCCGCTGCCCGGTCATGCCGGCGTGGCGGGCAATCAGGTGGTAGGTGGCAGGCACCACCAGCAGGGTAACCAGGGTCGCCAAGGAGAGGCCAAAGAAGACCACAGTACCCACCGCCATCCGGCTCTCGTAGCCCGCCCCCATGGAGAGCATCAGCGGCACCGCGCCGATAATGGCGGTGAGCGAGGTCATCAGGATCGGGCGCAGGCGGCGCACCGAACCGGCGATGATCGCCTCCTCGAACCCTTCGCCGCGCTGGCGCAGCTGGTTGATGAACTCGACGATCAGGATGCCGTTCTTGGTCACCATGCCGATCAGCATGATCATGCCGATCTGGCTGTAGATGCTCATCTCCTGCCCCGTCAGCCAGAGGCCGAGCAGGCCGCCGAAGATGCCGAGCGGCACCGTCATCATCACCACGGTCGGGGTAAGGGTGCTCTCGAACTGGGCCACCAGCACCAGATAGACCACCAGCAGGGCGAGGCCAAAGACCATCGCCATCTCCCCCTGATTGTCGCGGTAATCCTTGGAGTCACCGGCGTAATCGACCGTCATGCCACTAGGCAGATGCTCGTTGGCCCAGCCGTCGAGGAAGTCGAGGGCCTCGCCCAGAGTGTGATCAGGTGCCACGTCGGCGGTCAGGGTCACCGCCTTCTGGCGCTGGTAGTGGTTGAGGCGGTTGGCGGTCGCTACTTGCTTGACTGTCGCCAGGGTCGAGAGGCTCACCATCTCGCCGTTGGCCGCCTTCAGGTAGATGCGGCCGAGATCCGAGATGCCGTTGAACTCCTTCTGGTTGGCGCGCAGGTAGACGTCATACTCCTCGCCCCGGTCCACATAGGTGGTCTTGCTCACCCCACCCAGCATCGCCTGCAGGGTGCTGGCGACGGTGGAGACCGGAATGCCAAGCTGGCTGGCGCTGTCGCGCGAGACGGTCACCTGCAGCTCCGGGGTCTTCTCGGCGTAGTCGAGATCCGGGCTTATCATCAGGCCGCTGGCCTGCGCCGCTTTTTGCAGCTCCAGCCCCTGCTGGTAGAGCTCGGCATAGTCGTTGCCCTGCAGCACGAACTGCACCGCAGCGGTGGAGCCCCCACGGAAGCCCGGCTGGAAGGTGCGGATCATCACGTCGGGAATACCGGCGAGTTTGGCACCCAGCGAGCGGGAGAACTGGGTGGCGGTGATGTCGCGCTCGGCCCAGTCGGTGAGCTGGATGATCACCATGCCGGTCTGATCACCGCCACGGCCAAAGGCGGGGGTACTGAAGCTCATCGCCTTGACCACCCCTTTGCCCAGCATCGGCATGATGGCGGACTCCACCTGCTGCATGTTGCGCTTCATCCGCTCTATGCTGGTCCCCTCCGCCCCCTTGACGAAGACGAAGACCACGCCGCGATCCTCGGTCGGGGTGAGGCTACTCGGCAGCTGGGTAAAGAGAGCGCCGATACCGGCGAGACAAAGCAGCAGCGCCAGCGGCGTCCAGCGCGAGCGGCGCAGCAGCCCCTGCAACAGGCGGCGATAGTGCCCCTCCACCCAGCCAAGGCCGCGATCGAGGGCTGCCGTCAGCCGGTTCGGCTTGTCGAGCGGGCGCATCAGCCAAGAGCCCATGGCCGGCGTGAGGGTCAGCGCCACCAGCGAGGAGCAGAGCACCGCCAAAGAGAGCAGAATGGCAAACTCGGTAAAGAGCCGGCCCACCATGCCATCCATAAAGGCGATGGGGATAAAGACCATCACCAGCACTGCGGTGGTGGCGATGACTGCAAAGCCCACCTCGCGGGTGCCGTGCCAGGCCGCCAGCAGGGGGGGCTCACCCCGCTGCAGATGGTGGTGAATGTTCTCCACCACCACGATGGCGTCATCCACCACCAGACCGATGGCGAGAATAAGGGCCAGCAGGGTGATGAGGTTGATGGAAAAACCGAGATACCAGGCGCCGATAAAGGCAGAAATAAGCGACACGGGCACCGTGATGGCCGGAATAAGAGTGGTTCGCCCCTGGCCGAGGAACAGATAGAGCACCGCCACCACCAGCACGGCGCAGATGGCCAGCGTTTCATATACCTCGTCGATGGCCAGCTTGATAAAGATGGTGGAGTCGTAATCGACCTCCAGCTTGGCCCCCTCCGGCAGGAAGCGCTGCATCTCCACCAGCTTCTTCTCCACCCCCTGCGCCACCGCCAGCGGGTTGGCGGTAGACTGGGCGACGATGCCGATACCCAGACTCTCGCGGCCGTTGCGCTGGTAGGCGCTGTCTTCGTTCTTGGCCCCCACCTCCACATCGGCGATATCGGAGAGATAGACGCTCTGGCCGTTGGCGGCGGTGCGCACCTGCAACTGCTGGAAATCTTCAGCTGTGTGGTAGAGCCGGGCAATCTGCACCGACATGGTCATGGAGTTGTTGCGGATCTCGCCGCCCGGCAGCTCGATGTTCTCGCGCTTGAGGGCATCCTGCACATCCGCCACCGTCACGCCGCGCGCCGCCATATCGGCCGGGCGCAGCCGCACATACATCACCTGGGTGAGATCGCCGGAGAGCTCCACTTCGCTCACCCCGTCCACCAGACTCAGGGGGTCGACCAGCACCCGGTTGGCGTAATCGGTCATGGCGGTGCGATCCATCTGGCTGCTGCTGAAGTTGAGCCAGACCGCCACATCGCCGCTACCGCTATCCTTGGTCACCAGCGGGTCGTCGGCATCCTCCGGCAGCTTGCTCTTGGCGCGGGTCAGGGCATCGCGCACATCGGAGACCCCCTCCACCATGTTCCAGCCGAGCTTGAACTCCACCGTGATCATCGAGCGCCCCTTGCGGGTCACCGAGTTGATGTTCTTGATGCCGCTGATGCCGGAGAGCTGATCCTCGATGGGTTTGGTAACCTGGCTCTCCATCACCGCCGGGGCAGCCCCCTCATAGGTGGTGGTGATGGTGACCGACGGGGTCTGCACATCGGGCATCTCTCGCACCGTCAACTTGCTGAAGGCGACCAGACCGAACACGGTGAGCAGGGCGCTGAGCACCACCGCCACCAGCGGGCGGCGTACTGAGATATCGGAGAGCCACATCAGCCGTTTACCTCCGCCAGATCGCGGACCTTGGCACCATCACGCAGATTGACCAGCCCCTCGACCACGATGCGATCGCCAACCTTGAGCCCTTCGGTGACCCAGACGGTCTCCCCTTCAGTCTCACCGAGCACCACCGGCACCCGCTTGACCCGGCCATCGGCCTCGAGGCGGTAAACGAAGCGCTGCTCGCCGGCATACTCCACCGACTGGGCAGGAATAAGGGTGAGCTGGCGGGAGGGGAGCGAGAGCTCGACGTTGAGCAGCATGCCCGGGCGCAGCTGGCCGTTGTGGTTGGGCAGCTCGACCCGCGCCTTGATGTTCTGGGTCTCGTTGGAGATGCGGCTGTCGAGGGTGGTGAGGTTGCCGTTGAAGTGCTGATCCGGCCAGGCAGCGCTGGTCGCCGTTACCGCCATACCGGGGCGCAGCAGAGCGAGGTAGCGCTCCGGCACCGCCAGATCGAGGCGCAGGGTGTCGATATCGTCGAGGTGCAGCAAGGTATCGCCGCTATTGACCAGCGCCCCTTCGCTCAGATCAATCAGGCTGACGGTGCCGGCAAACGGTGCCTGCAAGTTACGCAGGGAGAGCTCGTAGCGGGCGGCATCGACGCGTGCCTGCACCTGATCGACGGTGGCCTCCTGCCCCTCCAGCACCGACTGGGTGACGGCGCCACGGGCCACCAGCTTGCGCATCTCGTTAAGCTTGCGGTGCTCGTCGCGCAGGCTGGCGCTCTGCTCGGCCAGCTCGGCGCGCTGCTTGCCGTTGTCGAGGGCGATCAGGGTCTCCCCTTTGGCGACGCCCTGCCCGGACTTCACGGCGATATTGACGATGCGGCCGGTCACCTCGGGGCTGATGACCACGGAGCGGTTGGCCTCCAGCTTGCCCACCAGCTTGAGGGTCGGCTCGGCCAGACTCTGCTTGACGGTCTGGGTGCGAATATTGATCTCGCGGGTCGGGGCCTTGGCTGCCGGTTGAAAGTGACCAACCGCCCACCAGATGGCAGCCACCAGAGAGAGCAGGCCGAGGCCCAGCCAGATACGCATTTTCATCGAGCAATCCATGAAGAGTTGAGAGAGGGAAATCTGATTGGGGGCCATTTTAGCCCCAGACTATGCCGTGACTATGTATAAATGTGACAAAACGTAACAGGAGTGGCGCAAGATCACTGCAATCAAGCCTTTTCGATCCCTTTTTCAGCAGAGTCGCATACACTAGCGACAGTTTTCTTCGCAATATAGCCAAATCGCCTATGCCAAATGTGTCTGACCGACGTTTCCTCTCACGCCTGACCTGGCTGCTGTTTGCCTCCGTCATCCTGCTGGTTGGTCTGACCCTGCGGCAAAGTCTGAAACAGATAGAGGATCTCTATCTTAGCGATACGGCCAACAGCGCCATTCGCCTGCGCGATCAGTTCAAGCAGACCGAGACCTTTCTCGAGGCGATGCGCGGACAGGCCGAAGAGCGACTGCGCAGCGATCCCCAGTCGGTACTGACCCGCCAGCTCTATCGCCATCTCGAACAGCTGCCGGAGGGACTGGCACTCGATCACCCGCCAGCCGACCTGCCCGCAGGGCTGGTCGGCAACCTCACCGGATTTGGGCCCCTGCCCCCCCGTGGCAGCGAGCGGGAAGCGCGCATTCATCTGGCCCTGAGTCTCTCGCCCCTGCTCTCTACCGCCAGCCAGCGCCTTGGCAAGGAGATCGCCTGGGTCTACTTCACCGGCGCAGACAACTTTGTCTACCTCTACCCCTGGCGCCCCTCCAGCCAGTACCGTTTTACCAATGCCATCTATGAGAAGTCCTACTGGCAGGATGCACAGGCGACCCCCAATCCGGCCCGCACCACCATCCTCTCGCGCCCCTATGAGGACTTTGCCGGCCTTGGCACCATGATCACCATGTCGCAACCCCTCTACAAAGGCTCGACACTGGTGGGGGTCATCAGCATGGATGTGCTGCTCTCGCGGCTGCACCAGCAATTGCAGGCGCTCACCCCAAAGCTCGGCGGTTACCTGCTCATCAATCAGTACGATCAGGTGCTGGCCTGCAGCAACTCGGATCCCCATCCCCAACAACATCTGGCACCGGACGATCAGTACCGCTGGAATCAGGGGGGCTTTCAACTCACCCAGGCGCTGAGCGATACGCCGCTGCGGCTGGTGCATCGCATCCCTCTGTTTGAGCTGCTCGTTGCACTGATCTGCCAGTCGGCACCGACCCTGCTCGCCATCGCTTTCATGTTGCTGGCTGCCCTCTCCAGCCTGAGATCTCGCCGTCTCAACCTGCAGCTCAACTACCTCTCCTGCCATGATGCGCTCACCGGTGCTTTCAATCGGCACTATCTGACCCAACAGGAGCAGAGTGGCCAGCTGGCAAAACAGATGCCTGTCGGGGTGATCCTGTTCGATGCGGATCACTTCAAGCGGGTCAACGACCGCTTCGGCCATGGAGTGGGTGATATCGTGCTGATCCGGCTGGTGCAGATCTGCCAGCAGCAACTCAGCCCATCGGATTGTCTAATCCGCTGGGGGGGCGAGGAGTTTTTGCTGCTGGTCGCCCGCTGTGACGACGCTCGTCTCGTAGCGCTGGCCGAGCAGATCCGCATCGCGGTCGAGGGTTATGACTGGCGCAGCATAGTACCCGAGCTGGCCGTCACCATCAGCCTCGGTTATCACCCCCATGCAGACTCCATCCCGCTGCACGAGGCGATCCGCCGCGCCGACGTCGCCCTCTATCAGGCCAAAGGCAATGGCCGCAACCGCTCGGAAAGATGGCAGGGTGACGAGGCCCAGCTCACAGAGTAAGCTGGGCCCTCCACACTTTTCAGGAGTCACTTCGTGCCACGAAAACCCCGCGTAGGGCTCGCTCTGGGGAGCGGTGCCGCCAGAGGATGGGCCCATATCGGCGTCATCCGCGCTCTTGAACGACTCGGCATCAAGCCCGATCTCATCGCCGGCTGCTCCATCGGCAGTTTTGTCGGCGCCGCCTATGCCGCTGGCGAGCTGGACAGACTGGAGAGCTGGGTGCGCGGCTTTACCCGCCTGCAGGTGGTGAGCCTGCTCGATCCTGCCCTCTCCGGCGGCCTGTTTCGCGGCGAAAAGGTGTTTGGCATTGCCGCCAACCATCTCGGGGATCCCGAGCTGGAGAGTCTGCCCATCCCCTTCGCCTGCGTGGCGACCGAACTCGATACCGGCCGCGAGATCTGGCTGCAACGGGGGCCGCTGCGCCAGTCGGTGCGCGCCTCCTGCGGCATGCCGGGGATCCTCACCCCGACCCGGGTCAACGACCGCTGGCTGGTGGATGGTGCCGTGGTCAATCCGGTGCCCATCTCGCTGGCGCGCGCCATGGGAGCCGAGGTGGTTATCGCAATCAACCTCAACACCGACATGCACCAGCCCTGGACCGACGAGCCGGATCAATCCGGCGGCGGCCTGCTCAGCCAGTGGCTCAATCGCGGTGAGGCAACCCCGGCCACGCCCGGCATGTGGAGTGTGATGAGCGGCTCCATCAACATCATGCAGGAGCGGATCACCCGTGCACGGATGGCGGGGGATCCCCCGGAAATCCAGCTCTGTCCGCGCCTTGGCAGTTTCTCCATCATGGACTTTCATCGCGCCAGCGATGCCATCGAGGAGGGTGAGGCCTGCGTCGAGCGCAACCTCGACCAGCTCAAGGATGAACTGGGCCGGCTCGGGGTGATCTAGCCCGAAGCCCCATCGCCAAAACCACCGAAACAAAAAGAGCGCCTTGCGGCGCTCTTTTGCTATGCGGGAACGGTTGGCTTAGAAGAGCCCCAGCCCCTTGAGCATCACGATCAGGATCAGCAGCGGCGATACGTAACGGATGATGAAGAAGAGCGGCTTGAGGATCGGCAGCTCCAGCTCGCCACCATTGGTCAGGGCATCGCGCAGCTTCTCCTCGCCCCATACCCAGCCCACAAACAGGCAGAGGAAAATACCGCCCAGCGGCATCAGGATGTTGGAGGAGAGGTAGTCGAACAGATCGAAGAAGGTCTTGCCGGCAACATGCACATCCGCCATGGCGCTGTTGGAGAGCGCGCAAGTGGAGCCGACGGCCCCCAGCACCAGCAGGTTGATCAGGGTCGCCTTGGGGCGGCTCATCTTGAAGCGCTCGGAGAGCACGGATACCGGTACTTCCAGAATGGAGAGCATGGCGCCGGTGGCAGCGATGGCCGACAGCACGAAGAAGAGCACCATAAAGAGGTGGCCAAACGGGATGCTGGCAAAGACCGCCGGAATGGTGATGAACAGCAGCGAGGGGCCAGCGGTCGGTTCGAAACCGAAGGCGAACACCGCCGGGAAGATGGCGATACCGGCCAGCATGGAGACGAACAGGTCGGCACACATCACCCGGAACGCGGTGACCGGGATGTTCTGGTCATCACGGAAGTAGCTGCCGTAAGTCATCATGCAGCCCATCCCGATGGAGAGCTTGAAGAAGGCAAGCCCCATGGCGGTGAGCACCACGGCGCCGGTGATCTTGGAAAAATCGGGCGAGAAGAGGAAGGAGAGCCCCTGGCTCGCACCCGGCAGGGTCAGGCTACGCACGCCGATCACCAGCAGCAGAATGAAGAGCACCGGCATCAGCTTCTTGGTGACCGCTTCGATCCCCTTGGAGACCCCCATCAGCAGGATACCGCCCATCAACGCCAGCACCAGCCACTGCCACAGCAGGCTTTGCAACGGGTTGCTGATCAACGCGTTGAAAGCGTCGCCGGTGACCTTGGGATCGGTCGAGAGGATGGAGCCATCAACCGCTTTGAAGATGTAGGCGAAAACCCAGGCAGCCACTTCCGAGTAGAAGGACATGATAAGGAAAGCGGCCAGCACGCCCATGACGGCGATCAGCCACCAGGGTTGCCCTTTGGGCGCCAGCTTGCTCAGGGTGGTCACCGCATCGGTTTTGCTTTTGCGGCCCAGCATGATCTCGGAGATCATCACCGGCAGGCCGACCAGCAGGGTTGCGATCACATAGACAAGCAGAAAGCCGGCACCGCCGTTCTCACCCGTCAGATAGGGAAATTTCCAGATGTTGCCAAGACCGACGGCAGAACCTAGGGTGGCGGCGAGTACGCCGAATTTGCTGGTAAAGCCGTCTCTGGCCTTGGGGGTGGTTTGACTCATGCTTGTCTCACTTTCTTTCGCATCATGCGAGATGAACCGGGTTTTGAGGGTCGGAATTTTCTGAGGTTTGCTGTGGTTTGCCAAGATGTTTTGCGTAAAAGCTCTATGCAGTGCACAGATACGGGAAACGTCTGGCCGGGCACTGTTTCAGGGACAAAAAAATGCCGCCCAGGGGCGGCATTTCTCTATCTGTCACAGTGACGATTACGCCTTGGCGAGATCGTCCGGACCAATCTGGCCGATTTCGGCGACTTTTTTGTCAGCCAGCAGCCAGAGAGTGAACTTGTGCAGTTCCGGGTGATGAGCCAGGGCAACCAGGAAGGCACCACCGACTTCACGATAACCCAGTTCGTAGTTCTTCAGGGTTGTGGGTGGAACACCCAGCAAATCAGCAAACTTCGGACGGCTCAAACCAACCGCTTCACGGATCTGACGGATCTTCTTGCCAACAGTGACGATATTTGAATTCATATTGTTCCATACTCCGTTTGGCGGATTTAATCCGCCTTTTATTTTTCGCGACGACTCGTAGTCAAGTGTATCAGTTTTGTTCGGACTCGTTATGGTCGAGCCTCTATCTTTATGAGCGCCTTTCGGCGACAACCCTTGCCTTCAAGGGGGGATGGTAATCGCTCAGCCGCCTCAGGTAAACAGTCTCGAAAAGAAACCTTTATTGTTGCCATCCCAATAAACCGTATAATTCGCTGGCTACCCATTAAGAGGAATAAGTATGGCGTTTCCCGGCATTATCTCTCGCCTGCACACGGTTTCCAGCGACATAGAATTGCAACTGCAGCTCCAGCAGGGAGCGCAATATCGCGCCGAAGCATTCTGGCTTCCCGCCTCACTGAGCGATCACTGCGGCACCATTCTGACAACCCTGTCAGAGAAATGTTCACTCTTTCTGGAGCAGGATGAACCGACTCTTCAACTGCGCAGTCATGACGGCGTGTTGCAGCAAAATGGTCTGCTGCTCACCGGTAATGGTCAGGAGATGATGCTGGCCGCCACGCCGGGAGATAAAGGTGTAGTGCCGGAATCAGAATTGGCTGACATGGCCACATGGCTGGAAGCGGGCCACCTGCACTTTGTCTGCCCGGCAGCCATCCAGCCGGTCGCCCGCGCCATCCTCAATATCTGGCCACTGGATCCCTATCTGGCCCACCATTTTCTGACCAGTCTCACTCCGTTGCTGCAAAACGCGACCGAGCAGGATTATCTCGCCGTCTTTGCTGCCAGAGCGAATCCGGCCAACCCGCAGCCAGACTGGGTTCAGGCCTATATGAAGCTCGAAAAGCGCCTGCACAGGGCCTATCTGGATCACTAATTAATCTGGATAAACAGCCAGTTATCGACACGACACAATTTGCCATCAGGTTCATTTGTGAGCTTGATCATGTTTCAAAATCGGCATAGAGTGCGCCTCGTCATCGGAATGACATCGTTGCCTGGCTGCGGTTTTTCACGCTCAGCGTGCCCTGCCAGCGCATCTGACACACCAGGAGAGTGTGCGACCCGACACCGGGTCACTGCCAGACTCGACGCCAGCAGTACGGCGGAGCCTGCAGCTTACATAAATTCAATAGTGCGAAGCATGTGAACAACGTGCGATCTCAACGAGGATTTTTTTATGATGAAAATGGCTCCTTCCCTGATTGCCATCACCATGGCTGCTCTGGGTGCCACCGCTGCTCACGCCGCTGACGACATCTACTTCGGTGCCGGTGTTGGTGCTGCTCACTTCAACGGTCTGAACAAGATCGAAAGCACCAACGTTGGTGAAGAAGATGCTGCTGCTGCCAACGCCTTCGTAGGTTACAACTTCACCGAAAACTTCGGTACCGAGTTCGGCTACCAGTACGCTGGTCGTGGCAACACTGACGGCAACCGTTACGAGAACCAGGGTGCCACTCTGTCCGGTATCGCTCGTCTGCCGCTGGGCGGCGACTTCTCTGCCTTTGCTGAAGGCGGCGCCTACTGGGCTCACACCGATGGTCTGGGCGTAAGCGACACCAAGGTTTCCCCGCTGGCTGGCTTGGGCGTGACCTACAAGGTGAACGACGCTCTGGATCTGCAAGCTCGCTACCGCTACATGTGGGACGTGGCTGACCTGCACGCTGACAACGGTGACCGTTACAAGTCCAACCAGAGCGTTGCTACCTTGGAAGCCGTATACCACCCGTTCCGTTCTTCCTACGTAGCTCCGGCTCCGGCTCCGGTTGTTGAAGAAGCTCCGGCTCCGGTTGCTCCGCAGATCGTTGAGAAAAACTTCGCTCTGAACTCCGACGTCCTGTTCGCCTTCGGCAAAGACAGCCTGAAGCCGGAAGGTGTTGCTGCCCTGAACGCTCTGTACCAGCAGATCGTTGAGTTCCAGCCGAAAGATGGCAACGCTGTTGTTGTTGGTTACACCGACCGTATCGGTTCCGACGCTTACAACCAGAAGCTGTCTGAAGCGCGTGCCCGCACCGTTGCCAACTTCTTGGTCAGCAAAGGTATGGCTGCCAGCAAAGTTGCCATCGAAGGTCGTGGCGAAGCCAACCCGGTTACCGGCACCAAGTGCAACGGCGTGAAAGCTAAAGCTCAGCTGATCTCCTGCCTGGCTCCGGACCGTCGCGTAGAAGTTCGCGTATCTGGCGTACAAGAAGTTCAGAAGTAATCTGACTCTTGTGTGCGGAAAGGGGGAGCCAAGGCTCCCCCTTTTGTTTATCCCCTGTCATTTTTCCCCGCTTCATACTTCCCCGTCTGCTTCTGACAATCCTGTCACCTTTTCCCGTGAACTTGCCTGCTCAGAGTCAAAGGCATACAGTAGTTGCGCCTGTAAGGGATTGGATAAGCGCGAGATAACGCTTCCCTTCCGGCCTGTTGTCCATGATGCCAATGCCTCATGAGTGTCCCGAAGCCATCCGCTATCCACTTTGCTGGCGAATTTTTCGCAGCTAATAAAAACGACTGTTTCGAATGCCCGCAAGGGCTGATGCAACGAGGATAATTCGATGAAAATCAACATGGCACCAACTCTGATCGCACTGGCGCTCGCCGCCGCAGCTACCACGGCACAGGCCGCCGATGACTGGTACGGCGGTATGGGCGCAGGCTGGGCTTATGCCCACAATCTCGATGATTTCGGCAAAGATGCCGACAAGGATGCTACCGCGCTGAACCTGTTCGGTGGCTACAACTTCAACCAGAACTTCGCCGCCGAGCTGGGCTATCTCTACGCTGGCAAAGCTGGCGTAGACGGTACCGACTTCAAGACTCAGGGGGGCACTTTATCCGGCATCGCCCGCCTGCCGCTGGGCGATATCTTCTCCGTATTCGCTGAAGGTGGCGCCTACTTCAACCACGTCAACGGTAACGGCAACGACGCCAACGGCACTGCGCCGCTGGCAGGCCTGGGGCTGACAGCCAAGCTCTCCGACCTCATCGATGTGCAGGCTCGCTACCGTTACCTGTGGAATCTGGGTGACGAGCAGAAAACCTGGGAGAGCGACATGAGTGTTGCCACCCTGGAGCTGGTGCTGCACCCCAACCGGACATCTTATGTCGCACCGGTTGCCGCTCCGGCCCCCGAGCCCGTCCCCGAGCCTGTGGTCGTCGACAAGAACTTTGCCCTGAGCTCTGACGTGCTGTTTGCCTTTGGCAAATCCAGCCTCAAGCCAGAAGGTGTCGCAGCGCTCAATACCCTGTATCAACAGATCGTCGACGTGCAGCCGAAAGATGGCAGCGCCGTGGTGGTCGGTTACACCGACCGCATCGGCTCCGATGCCTATAACCTGAAGCTCTCCGAAGCCCGTGCCCGCACCGTGGCCGACTTCCTGGTGGGCAAGGGTCTGCCGGCTGGCAAGGTCTCCATCGAGGGGCGTGGCGAGGCTAACCCGGTTACCGGCACCCAGTGCGACGGCATCAAGGCCAAGGCCAAGTTGATCGCTTGTCTGGCCCCGGATCGCCGCGTCGAAGTGCGCGTCACCGGCGTCCAGCAAGTAACCAAGTAACCAAGTTCTGTTTGCGTAGCGAACGCTGTATTACCTGAATCAAGGGGGGATGTCTGGGCATCCCCCCCTTGTTATTTATCCTTCGCTTCCACAGCGCTCAAACCAGCTTGCCGTCGTTGCCTTGCCAGCATAAAGTCTGCACTCCCGACCGGTTCAAGTCATAGATAAATACACAATGCATGACGTGCGTTATACCCCCTCCCGCATTCGCATGAGATGCGTCTCGCGCTCGGCAGGCAAATACAACTGGCTGCTGCTTCCAGGTGGTCCGGGGCTTGGCTCGGAAAGCCTGCAGATGCTGGCAGAGCAGCTGACGGTCAACAGCACAGTCTGGCTAATTGATCTGCCCGGCGATGGCAGCAATACCGACATGATCGATCATACGACTGCGTACGAGCGCTGGCCGGATGTACTCATAGAAGCCGCCGATGCACTTCCCAACCCCGTTTTCATTGGTCATTCAACCGGTGGCATGTATCTGCTCTCGGTATCTGAACTGGCTACGCGGCTGGCTGGGCTGGTGTTGATAAGCTCGGCCCCCTCTGCTCGCTGGCAGGCCGACTTTGCAAGCATGTGTGAACAGCACCCCTTGCCCGAGAGCGAGACTGCCGCGCAAGCTTTTTCCCGCGAACCAAATATCGCGACCCTCAGGACGCTCGTCATGGCAAGTGCTCCCTGGAACTTTTCGACGCACACGTTGGCCATGGGGCGGGCCATGCTGGCGAGCCTCCCCTTCAACCTTGCGGCCATGAGCTGGTCGGCAGACCACTTTGATGAAACGTACGAAGCCCGCTGGTGGCCAGCGACTATCCCGGTGCTTATTATTTCCGGTGGTGATGATCGAGTAGTCGCTCAGCAGCAGTGGCAGGATCCCCGCTATCAAGGGGATAACGTTCGACAGGTAACCATCCCCAACGCAGGCCATTTCCCTTGGTATGAAGCACCAGATGAGGTCATGGAAGCAATCATTCAGTTCGATCGCTCACTATCGCAATAACTCACCGGATGCAAAAAGGGATGCCGAGGCATCCCTTTGTTTTTATGGCTTTTAGCGCTGCGCTGTATCAGAAGGAGGTGCGGCGGTAGCGGCGATACTCCGGATGCCAGAAGTTCGCTTCAATGGCCTGATCGATAACCTCGTCCGGGGTCTGCACCGCCTTGCCCTGCAGCATGGCGGTCTTGGCCACCATCTTGGCGATGTAGCGGGAGACCTGATGGATATCCGCCAGATCCGGCAGCAGGGAGCCCTCCTCCCCTTTCACCAGCGGCGAGCACTCCGCCAGCGCACGGCTAGCCGACATCAGCATGGCGTCGGTCACCCGGGTGGCGCCGGAGGCGATGACGCCAAGGCCAATCCCCGGGAAGATGAAGGAGTTGTTGCACTGGGCGATGACGTAGCGCTTGCCCTTGTACTCCACCGGAGCAAACGGACTGCCGGTTGCCACCAGCGCCTGACCGTCGGTCCAGCGGATAAGGTCTGCCGGCGTCGCCTCGACCCGGGAGGTGGGGTTGGAGAGCGGGAAGATGATGGGACGGGCACAGTGCTTGTGCATAGTCTTGACCACCTCTTCGGTAAACAGCCCCGGCTGGCCGGAGACCCCGATCAGAATGTCCGGGCGACCGTGCTCCATCACCTCCAGCAGGGAGATGTTGTCCCCCACCGGCCAGTCGGCAATGCGCTCCACCGGCTGGGAGAGGCGGCGCTGGAAGTCGAGCTGGTTGGGGATCTTGTCGGTGATAAGACCGAATCTGTCCACCATAAAGACCCGGCTGCGTGCCTGAGCATCGGTCAGCCCTTCGGCCTTCATCTGCGCCACGATCTGCTCGGCGATGCCGCAACCGGCGCTGCCCGCGCCGAGGAAGGCAACCCGCTTCTCGGAGAGCTTGGCGCCGGAGGCCTTGCAGGCGGCGATCAGGCTGCCGAGGGTCACCGCCGCGGTACCCTGAATGTCGTCGTTGAAGCAGCAGAGCTCGTTCTTGTAGCGGTTGAGCAGCGGCATGGCGTTGTTCTGGGCGAAATCCTCGAACTGCAGCAGGATATCGGGCCAGCGGCGCTTGACCGCCTGAATGAAGGCATCGACGAACTCGGCATACTCTTCACCGGAGATGCGCGGATTGCGCCAACCCATGTAGAAGGGGTCGTTCAGCAACTGCTGGTTGTTGGTGCCCACATCCAGCACCACCGGCAGGCAGTAGGCAGGCGAGATGCCGCCACAGGCGGTGTAAAGCGACAGCTTGCCGATGGGAATGCCCATGCCGCCGATGCCCTGGTCACCCAGACCCAGGATCCGCTCGCCGTCGGTCACCACGATCACCTTGACGTTCTGCTTGGTGGCGTTTTGCAGCATGTCATCGATCCTCTCCTTGTCCGGATAGGAGATGAAGAGGCCACGGGCGCGGCGATAGATGTTGGAGAACTCCTCGCACGCCTTGCCGACGGTCGGGGTGTAGATGATGGGCAACATCTCGGTCAGATGGTTGTGCAGCAGTCGGTAGAACAGCGTCTCGTTGGTGTCCTGGATGTTGCGCAGATAGATGTGCTTGTCCATGTCGTTGCCAAACGCCATGAACTGGCGATAGGCACGCTCGGCCTGCTCCTCGATGGTCTCGATATTCTGGGGCAGCAGCCCCTCGAGGTTGAAGTTGCTGCGCTCTTCGCTGGTGAAGGCGCTCCCCTTGTTGAGCAGCGGGGTCTCCAGCAGGGCGGGACCGGCGTAGGGAATGTAGAGAGGACGTTTCTGGTTATTATCTTCAAACATGGATCTTGATACCTAAACGGTTAGCTAGACGCAGGAACCCGCCGATCCTAGGGGCTTGTGTCATTAATTTCAAAGAGTTTGCATATCCGTTGCAAAAGGTTTGCGACCGAGTCGACGAAATGCCCCCGGGGTCTGACCAGTCAGGCGTCGAAACGAGTTGGCAAAGTTGGCGCCATCGCTGTAACCGACCCGGGCGGCCAGCTCGCTGAGCGGCCAGTTGGTATAAAGCAGCAACTGGCGCGCCTTGTTCATTCTGAGCTCGGTCACCCTCGCCATTGGCCCCATACCAAAGTGCTGCTGACAGAGGCGGTGCAGATGGGGCACCGAGCAGGCCATCTGGTCGGCGAGCTGGGCCACACTCCAGGGCTCGTCGAGGCGCGCCTCCACCCGGCGAAACAGCGCCTGCAAACGCAGCTCCGGCGTACCACGCACTTCTCCCTGCAGGGTGCGCTCCAGCAGTGCCAACAGCAGAGTGAGCAACTGGGGCTGGAGTGGGGAACGAACCCCTTCGAGCTGGATCAGGCTGAGCAGATGATGAAGCTGATCACCGCCATCCCCCTGCCAGATACGGTGACCAAGCCGATGCAGATGCTGCCAGCGCGGCACGTCATCGAGCAAAATCCAGCTCATCTGCCACTGCTCCCCCACCAGCTTGAGGCCACCGGGCACGGCGGCGGGCAAAAAGATGAGCGAACCGTTCGGGACTGGCTGCTCGCCCCGGTCGGTAAGCAGCGCCCCCCCCTCGCTGTGGCTCGCCATCAGAATGTGAAACTCGGGCCGATTACGGCGAATGAGGTAGTGCTCCCGAATGGTCGAGAGCCCGGTCAGAAAAATACCGGCCTCGCCGAGCAGCGGCAGCCCTTCGCGCCCCAGCATTCGCTCATCGCAGGAGGGCGCTATCTCCAGACACTCGCTGACAAAGGACATAACACCTCAACAGGATAGTTTCACACAATAAACCCGAGAGAGACTCACAGTGAAGCCGCTCGCCACTCCCCCTATCATACCCATGACAAACCTTGCTTTTCTCATACCCGGTTAACACTAATGAATTATTGGCAAGCGATTTTAAAACAAACCACCGATCGCGAGTTCATGACCCGATTGTGGCGGCTGGCCCTGCCGGTTTCGCTGCAATCCATGATGTTCTCCCTGCTTGGTCTCATCGACATCATGATGGTGAGCCAGCTTGGCACCACGGCTGTGGCGGCGGTCGGCTTGGGTAACCGGGTCTTCTTCTTCAATCTGCTGGTGACAGCGGGCCTCGCAGGCGGGGTCTCGGTGTTGGCAGCACAATATTACGGCCGCGGCGAGATGGCAGGGGTACGCCGGTCACTGGCGCTGGCACTGGTCGGCGCCCTGCTGGTGGCGCTGCCGTTTGCCCTCGTCTATGTGTTCGCACCAGGCGACGTGCTCGGATTTGCCAGCCAGGATCCCGAGCTGCGCGCGCTGGCCGACCAGTTTCTGATGATCACCGGCGCCACCATCCTCTGCACCGCCGTGGTGGTGCCGCTGGAGTCGGCGCTGCGCTCGGTCGGCAATGCCGCCGCCCCCACCCGGATCGGCATCATCGCCATCATTGCCAATGTCATCCTCAACTACGCCCTTATCTTCGGCCATTTCGGCTTCGAGGCGATGGGCGTCGCCGGCTCGGCCTGGGGCACCACTATTTCCCGACTGCTGCAAACGGTGCTGCTGCTCATCTATGTGCAGCGCAATGAGGCTCGCCTCGTGCCGCGCAAGGCTGACTGGCTGGCGGCATTTCGGCGCAAGGAGGTGGTGCGCTTTACCCTGATCGCCCTGCCGCTGCTGTTTCATGACGGCCTCTGGGCGTTCGGCATGCTGCTCTACGGCTTTCTCTACGCCCATCTTGGCACCGACTCGCTGGCCATCATGACGACCCTGGGCACGCTGGAGAGCATCCTCATCTCCCTCTTCTTCGGGCTGGCGGTGGCCTGCTCCACCCTGCTCGGCCACCGGCTTGGCGCCGAGGAGTACGAGGTCGCCTGGCAGCACTCCCAGCTCTTCCTGCTGCTCGCCCCCATAGGCGCCCTGCTGGTGGGGATCGCTGTCTGGCTGCTGCAGACCAACCTGCTGCAGTGGGTCGGTAACCTGCCTCCCGAGCTGATGGCCGAGGCGGGTCAGGTGCTCGCTATCATGTGCTTTGGCATGCTGCTCAAGGTGTTCAACATGGTGGGGATCATCGGGGTGCTGCGCTCGGGCGGCGATGTCAACTACACCATCTTCATCGATATCGTCGGCATGTGGTGTATCGGCTTGCCGCTCGCCTGGGTGGCGGTCTCTCTGCTCGGCTGGCCCCTCTCCTGGGTAGTAGCGGTGGTGCTACTGGAGGAGATCAGCAAGATGGTGCTGGTGCAGCGCCGCATTCGCCAGCGCCGCTGGTTGAAGAATCTGGTGATGGGCTAAAACGCGACAAAGCGGGGTCATATCAATGACAGAAAATCCCCGTTTGCAGTATGCTAGCCCCCTCTTCAATCAGAGGCAGGGCGCCGCCACATGCAATGGCTCAATGCCCCTGCCCAGTAGTCGTTTAAGGAGACGAGCATGCAACCACAGAAAGAGCTGATCACCGAGACTGCCCTGCTGGAGATGGCCAACAAGATCATCAAGGAACATGAGGATTTCATCCACGGCATGCGCGCCGACTCGGTGGAGCAGAAGGGGGATATTCTGGTGTTCAAGGGGGAGTTCTTCCTCGCCGAAGATGGCACCCCGACCGGCAAGACCATGGCAGTGTTCAACATGTTCAAGCTGCTGGCCCAGCAACTCTCCGGCAAGTACAAGCTGAGCTGATTTCGTCAGCACCTTGCCAACAAGATGCCGCCCTCAGGCGGCATCTGTTTTTCCACTGTTCTGCCCCTCGACCACCACGCAGTTGCGCCCCGCCATCTTGGCCTGATAGAGACACTCGTCGGCGCGGTTGATCAGAATATCGATGGTATCGTCGGCACGAGCCATGGCAATCCCGATACTCACCGTCACCTCCAGCAACTCGTCCGAGGTGGGACTCTTTACCAGCCGCGCCTCGACCGCAATACGCAGCCGCTCGGCCATTCTGGTCGCCTGTACCGAATCGGCGTTGTTGTGCATCAGGATGGCAAACTCCTCGCCGCCGTAGCGCCCCAGCACCATATCCGGTTCCAGCTGCTCGCCCAGCGTGGTGGCCACCTCCTTGAGCACCGCATCCCCAGCCAGATGACCGTAGATATCGTTGATCCGCTTGAAGCGATCGAGATCCAGCAGCATTACCGCAAAGGGCTTCTTCTTGGTCTGCAGTCGGACTCTCGCCTGTTCCAGCTGCTTCATCAGCAGGCGGCGGTTCATCATGCCGGTCAGCTCGTCGGTGGTGGACTCCCGATAGAGTCGCAGCAGCATATTGAGCTGACCACACTGCACCCAGCAGCTGGCCAGGGTAAACATGCCGAGCACCCAGATCTGGTTCAGGGTGGCCTGGCTCCAGAGGCTCTGCCCCACCAGCAGCCAGTACCCCAGCAGCATGGTCACCAGCACCACGCCAGCCAGCTGTAGCCCAAGAGAGAGCGGAATGGGAAAGATGGCAAACAGGGTGATGAGCAGATAGGGGAAGACGGCATAACCGGCCTGCAGCTCCTGCTCGCTGCCAAAACTGTGCAGACAGAAGAGGGAGAAGATCATCATCACCATCATCAGATAGCCGAGGGCCAGCTTCATCCGCTCGCGACGAAAGTGAATGAGGTAAGAGAGGGGGATCAGCGGAGAGAGTGCCAGAGTGCAGAAGATGCGGGCCTGAAACAGCTGCTCGAAATGGGGGGCAGGCAGGGTAATCCAGTCCACCACGGCCCAGGCTGGCAACCCGGCCATCAGCAGACAGGTGAGCAGGCGCAACCGCACCGTCATAAAACCCATACGGGTACGGGTAAAGTCTTCGGAGTGAACCCTCGCACTCCAGAACTCTGACAACTTAAGCATCCAGAGTCTCCACGATTAATTACCGAGGGCTCATTCTACACCTACAAAGTGGTAAAAATGTCATTAGCGAGGGGAATAAAAAGGAGAGGACGATCACACAAACCGACAGATGATAACGACACCGCGCAAACGTTTCAATACACAGAAAAATAAACCTTTTTTCTCTTCATTAACGCTGGTCATCCCCCTCTCGATCACTACAATAGCGCCCAATTTTTCCCCCTCCCCCCACACAGTCGAGGTACATATGGAACAGGCAGCAGTCACACGCGCCAATCGAGAGGCACATCCACCCAGGCGAGCCCATAGCGAACTGGTCTATGGCATAGAGGATGTCCCGCCTCTGCCCCAGACGCTGTTCGCCGCCCTGCAGCATATGCTCGCCATGTTTGTCGCCATCATCACCCCCCCTCTCATCATCGCCAATGCCCTCGGCCTCCCTGCCGCCGACACTCGCTATATCGTCTCCATGTCGCTGGTCATGTCCGGCATCGCCTCCTTCATCCAGACCCGCCGCTTCGGCCCCATCGGTTCCGGCCTGCTCTCGGTACAGGGCACCAGCTTCAACTTCCTCGGGCCCATCATCGCCTCCGGTCTCGCCCTCAAGCAGGCGGCCATGCCCACCGACGATCTGCTGGGCACCCTGTTCGGCACCATGCTGGCGGCCGCCCTCACCATCGTAGTGATGAGCCGCTTCCTCCATCTGGTGAAACGGATCATCACTCCGCTGGTGACCGGCATCGTCGTGCTGCTCATCGGCCTGACCCTGATCAAGGTGGGGCTCATCAGCATGGGTGGCGGCTACGGCGCGCTGGCGGACGGCAGCTTCGCCAGCCACACCAACCTCTTTCTCTCCCTGCTGGTGCTCGGTCTCATCGTGCTGCTGCAGCGCAGCCGCAACCCCTGGTTGCGCCTCTCCGCCATCATGATCGCCATGCTGGCGGGCTATGCCGTGGCGCTGCTACTGGGCAAAGTGAGCGCCCCCACCTTCGATGGCCCGCTGGTGATGGTGCCCATTCCGCTCCACTACGGCCTCGGCTTTGACTGGCAGCTGTTCGTACCGCTCGCCATCATCTTCGTGGTGACGGCGCTCGAAGCGATCGGCGACATGACCGCCACCTCGGACATCTCCGGCGAACCGCTGGAAGGGCCTGTCTATATGGAACGGATCAAGGGTGGCGTGCTGGCCGATGGCGCCAACTCCATGCTGGCGGCGCTCTTCTCCACCTTCCCCATGTCCACCTTCGCCCAAAACAATGGCGTTATTCAACTGACCGGCGTCGCCAGCCGTCATGTCGGCCTCTTTATCGCAGCCATGCTGGCCCTGCTCGGCCTGTTCCCAGCGGTGGCCAGTCTGGTACAGCAGATCCCCGAACCTGTGCTGGGCGGCGCCACCATCGTCATGTTCGGCACCATTGCCGCCGCGGGTGTGCGCATCATCTCCCGCGAGGAGCTGGACAGACGCGCCCTGATGATCCTGGCGGTGTCGCTGGCCATGGGCCTCGGGGTCGCGCAGGTGCCGGAAGTGCTGCAGCACCTGCCGGAGCTGGCCAGAAGCGTACTCTCATACGGCGTTGCCACCGGCGGCATCACCGCCATCGTGATGAACCTGCTGCTGCCCAAGCGCAGCAAACAGTCTCTCTGATCCCGCGACGAACAGAGCGCAATAAAAAAGCCACGACCTGGGTCGTGGCTTTTTTCGTTTGGATAGATTGTTGCGGGATCAGGCGGTCTGAGGTTCCGGCTCTGCTTCGCCATCCTGTTCGCGGCCAAAGTAGGCGCGGGTCTCGGCAATCACCACATGGCGCAGGCCAATCAGGCCGATGAGGTTGGGCACCGCCATCAGGCCGTTAACTATGTCGGCCAGCAGCCAAATCATATCCAGATGGAGGAAGGCACCACTCGCCACCAGCACCAGATAAATGAGGCGGTAAGGTTTGATCGCTTTCACCCCGAACAGGTACTCGGTGCAGCGCTCGCCGTAGTAGTTCCAGCCAAGGATGGTGGTAAAGGCGAAGAACAGCAGGCCGATGCTCACCAGATACTGGCCGACATGGGCATCAAGCCCCTGGGCAAAGGCCAGACTGGTCATGGCAGCACCGCTCACATCGCCACTCCACACCCCGGTCACCACCAGCGTCAGACCGGTCATGGTGCAGATGATGATGGTGTCGATGAAGGTGCCGGTCATGGAGACCAACCCCTGCTCCACACAGGAGTCGGTCTTGGCCGCCGCCGCCGCGATGGGCGCAGAGCCCAGTCCCGACTCGTTGGAGAAGACCCCCCGCGCCACCCCGGACTGAATGGCCAGCATGATACCGGCACCGACGAAGCCACCGGTCGCCGCATGGCCGGTGAAGGCACTCCCGATCACCAGCGCGATCGCCTCCGGCAAGGCACTGGCATTGTTCACCAGCACGCCCAGGCAAGCGACGATGTAGAAGATGGCCATGAAGGGGACCACCTTGCTCGACACGCTGGAGATGGACTGGATGCCCCCCAAAGTCACCAGCGCCACGATCAGGGTCAGCACCACGGCAGTCGCTTCACGGGGTACCGAGAAGGAGAGGCTCATGGCGTCACTGATGGCGTTCACCTGCGGGAAAGTGCCGATGCCGAAGAAGGCGACACCGATGCCAAACAGGGCAAACAGCTTGGCGAGCGGCCTGGAGCCGAGCCCCTTCTCCAGATAGTACATGGGGCCGCCAGCCATCTGGCCGTTGGCATCCTGCTCGCGATATTTGACCGCCAGCAGACACTCGGCGTACTTGGTCGCCATACCAAACAGCGCTGCCATCCACATCCAAAACAGGGCACCGGGGCCGCCGAGCTTGATGGCGGTGGCGACCCCGACGATGTTGCCGGTGCCGATCGTTGCCGAAAGCGCGGTACAGAGGGCGCCGAAGCTGGAGACATCCCCCTGCTTGCCCTGGCCCTGATCGCGGCCAAAGACCAGACGCAGAGCGAGCGGCAAGCGCACCACCTGAAGCAGACCCAGACGAAGAGTGAGGTAGATACCGGTCCCGACCAGCAGGATCAGCAGGGGTGGCCCCCAGATAAAGCTATCGATGGCGGTTAACGCCGATTGAATTGATGACATGCATCCTCCTTAAGAAACAAAAATTAAGGAGGAGAAGGATGATCTTCCCATAGGTGTCGCGATCCCCAGAGGCGATCGGATGCGGGCCAAGCCCAGGTACAACCATCCCATCCCCTCTGTCCTTTTGCCTGAGAGTTTCCGGCGCCAGATTGCGATGCAATCATGGTGCCTTGCTCCTTCGGCGCCCGATTAAACGGGTCTCTCCAGAGTATCGTCCAGTAGCAGTCCACACCGGTTGCCCGGTACCTGAAAGATTCACTTCTTCGGTGGATGGTTGCCCATCGCTCTCCTGCTACCTTCATCCGAACTAATTTGGATTAGGAAGCGGGCATGTTAATCCAAAAAATGTGAGCTGTCTCGCACTTGGAACCCCGCGGCAGCACTTTTTTGCCCTGCGCTCAAACCCTCGCCAACATGTTAAATGTTAGTTAACTATCAACAAGTTAAGCCCGAACGGCAGCGAAACGGTTCGATCAGGAAAGTGGCTGAATTGATAGCAATCCTCTCAATCGTTTCGGCCAGAAAAACTTGCCAACATATCCAATCAAATAGCTTGCACACAGAGTCAATAAGCAGATAATCCGACGCATAACCAAGCACTTTGCCATCAATTTATGCACTGTGTTCGGTTGGTCCCACCGGACCGCTCGCCTGACCCGGCCGTCGCCGGTTCAATCGCATATGGCTTGGGCATATCACGCCCCCTAAGGATGACCAAAAGAGAATGAACGAGACCCTGGTAGCACAAGATTACCGTCAGCTGGTTGAACAATTCGGCTCCCCCCTGCTGCTGCTCGACAAGGCAGCCGTCCGCAAACAGTATCGGGCCCTGGCCGCCGCCCTGCCCGATGTACGATTGCACTATGCACTCAAACCCCTGCCCCATGAGGCGGTGGTCTCTGTCTTGAAGGAAGAGGGGGCCTGTTTCGATCTGGCCACCAATGGCGAAGTGGATCTGATGCGCAGTCAGGGGGTTCGCCCGGGACGCTGCATTCATACCCATCCCATCAAGCGCGACAGCGATATCCGCTATGCGCTGGAGTTCGGCTGCACCGTGTTTGTCTACGACAACCCGCTGGAGCTGGAGAAGTTCATTCCCTACAAGGACGAAGTGAAACTGCTGCTGCGGGTCAGCTTCCCCAACCCCGAGACCAAGGTCGATCTCTCCAAGAAGTTCGGCTGCACCCCGGAGCAGGCGCTGCCACTGCTGCAACTGGCACACGCCAAGGGGATCAAGGTGATGGGGCTGTCGTTCCACGTCGGCTCGCAGGTGCCTCACGCCCGTCGCCATGTGCAGGCCATCGACGCCTGCCGCGAGATCATGGAGCAGGCTTGGGCGCTCGGGCTCAAGCCCTGGGTGCTGGATATCGGCGGCGGCTTCCCGGTCGATTATGAGGGTGGCGAGTTCGATATCGACGGCTTCTGCGCCCCGATCCGCGAGGCGCTGGCCAAGCTGCCCGCAACCGTACAGAAGATTGCCGAACCGGGCCGCTTTATCAGCGCACCGGCCATGACCTCGGTCGCCAGCGTGATGGGCAAGGCCCACCGCGGTGACAAGATCTGGTACTACCTGGATGACGGCCTCTATGGCAGCTACAACGGCCAGCTCTACGACCACGTCACTTATCCGGTGAGTACGCCCTATGCCAGCGGCGAGCTGCACAACTCGGTACTCTCCGGCCCCACCTGCGACAGCGTGGATGTGATCCGCGAGGGCATCATGCTGCCGGATCTCGAGCTTGGCGAACTGGTAGTGGGCAAGGTGATGGGCGCCTACACCTGGGCCTCCGCCTCAACTTTCAACTTCTTCCCCAAGGCGAGCATCCTCATTCTGGACAGCAGCCAGAAGGGCCAGAAACTGGTGGCTGTCGCTTAAACGCCGCCAACAGAATGCAAAGAGGGGAAGCCATGGCTTCCCCTCTTTCGTTGCATCTTGCCCGATATGGCTAGACGAACTGGCTGCCCAGCAACCAGCCAGTGTAGGCAACGAAGCAGGTGAGCAGCACGCCCCCCTCCAGCCGGTTGATGCGGCCCTGCCCCTTGCGGCCCAGACACATCACCAGCAGCAGCAGGGTCAGCCCCATCATGATGCTCCAGTCGCGGGAGAGCACTTCCGGCGCTACATCGAGCGGATGAATACCGGACGCAATCCCCACCACAGCCAGGGTGTTGAACAGGTTGGAGCCGAGCACGTTGCCAAGGGCCAGATCGTGCTCATTCTTGCGAATGGCGATGAGGGACGAGGCCAGCTCCGGCAGCGAAGTACCGATCGCGACGATGGTGAGACCAATCACCAGATCGCTGATGCCAAGCGTCTGAGCGATGGTCACCGCCCCCCACACCAGCAGGCGGGAGGCGCCGATCAGCAACACCAGCCCGACCACCAGCCAGAAGATGGCGCTTTTGAGGGACATCCCCTCACTCGCGATATCCTCTTCGGTCTCTACATCCAGCGCATCTCCCTTGCCATTCATGCCAGCCCAAATTGACCAGCCCATCAGGCCAACAAAGACGACACCCAGAATGGCGGCATCCATCCGGCCAAGATGGCCATCCAGCAGCAGGGCACCGGAGAGCAGGGTAATGCCGAGCAGGATCGGGATCTCTTTGCGCACCACCTGAGAGGCGACCGCGATAGGGCTGATAAGGGCCGTCAGACCCAGGATCAGCGCAATATTGGTGATGTTGGAGCCATAGGCGTTGCCAAGGGCCAACCCGGGATTACCCTGAGAGGCTGCCAGCGCCGACACCACCATCTCGGGGGCCGAAGTGCCGAAACCGATGATCACCATGCCGATCAGCAACGGCGGCATGCCGGCATAACGGGCGGTTGCCGCCGCCCCATCCACAAACTTGTCAGCACTCCAGACCAGCAGCGCCAGTCCGGCAATCAGGGCAACAAAAGCCAGGGTCATACAGTCTCTATCCCATCGCCAGTAAACAGGAGCGCCAGCAAAAGCTGCTGGCGCCATTGGAAAGTGGCGCCCAGTGTAACGGCGCCGCCTGTCAATTCAAGGGAAAATCAAACAACGATTAATCGCTACAGTCTGCTCAGTAGACTCGCCGCATCGGAGACCTCGAACTTGCCGGGCTCCTCCACAAACAGCTGCTCGACCACGCCATCGTTGGCGATCAACGCAAAGCGCTGGGCACGCACGCCGCCAAAGGCTCCGGTCTCTTTGGCCAGACCCAGCGCCCGGGTCCAGCTGCCATCGCCATCGGCCAGCATGGTGATGGCCCCGGCGTTCTGGGCATCCTGCCACGCCTTCATCACGAAGGCGTCGTTGACCGACAGACAGCAGAGGGTATCGACCCCCTTCTCCTTGAACTTGTCCGCCAGCACCACGTAACCCGGCAGATGGGCGTTGGAGCAGGTGGGGGTAAAGGCGCCGGGCACCGCAAACAGCACCACCCGCTTGCCGCCAAACAGGCTTTGGGTATCTCGCTGCTGCTTTCCCTCGGCGGTGATGAAGGTGAATTCGCCCGCAGGCAGGGTCTGACCAATCGCGATCATCGTGCTCGTCCTTTAGTTGAGGGGGGATCTGTGGATGAAAAGAGCCCCAGTCTACCTCACACCTGCCATGTGACACAGGCCCCTCTCTGCCGGGCCCATTTGAACTAACCTTGAGCAGGATCTGCCGACTCAGGAGGCCTTCATGCATAACCATTACGACGGGCTGGAAATTCGTCCTCCCGCCCTGCGCGCACAACAGCAGCTGGACCAGCTTAATCATCAACTCGCCCATGTCAGCCAGTATTGTTCTGGCTACTCCAGCGCCTATCGCCACTGCCGTCTCGACGATCTGGAGCAGCTCGCCTCCCTGCCGCTGCTCGACAGCACGGATCTCTTTGCCGCCCAGCAAGCCTATCCCCCCTTTGCCGGACTCACCGGTCGACCAGCCAGTCAGGCGTTGCGGGTTTTCTCCTGCCCCGGGCAGCTGGCCATTCCCGAATATGCCGGGGCCGACTGGTGGGGGGCTGCACGGCCGCTCTTTGCCGCCGGCTTCAAGGCGGGAGAGGTACTGCTCAACTGCCACGACTATCACGCCGGCCCCACCGCCTTCATCTTTGACAACGGGGCTCGCCAGCTTGGCTGCCCCGTGGTGCCCTGCGGCCCCGACGACACCCAGCGCCAGCTCGAAGCACTGCGGCGCTATCAACCCACCGGGTTCGTCGGCCCGCTGGTCACCCTGCTCGATCTGCTGGAGGCCGCCGAGCTGGCCGAGACCCCCACCGAGTGTCTGCGCCACGCCCTGCTATGCGAGGTGACCCACCCCGAGACAGCACCGCTCGAGGCTATCCACGGCATTGCCGCCTTCAACTGTCTGGTGTGGCAGGATGTCGGGGTAGTTGCCTACGAGAGTCGTCCCGGTCAGGGCTTTATCGTCAACGAGAGCTGCATCGTCGAGATCATCGACCCGGCCAGCGGCAAGCCGGTGACGGGGGAAGATCCGGGACAACTGGTGGTGACCAGGCTCGATCTGGAGTATCCGCTGCTGCGCCTTGCCACCGACTGGCAGGGCTACTGGCTGGCCAGACCCAGCCGCTGCGGGCGCACCAACCGCCTGCTCAAGCTTGTCTAGCCACACAACAAAAACGGGCAGCCCAAAGGCTGCCCGTTTTTTGTGGCGGCGCTCTTAACGCCGCGCCTGCCAGGTGGCGATGGCCAGCAGGGAGTCGGGGGTAAACTCGGCGGCGCAGGCAGCTATCTCGGCCAGGCTCATCCACTGCACCTCGCTCACCTCTTCAGCCTGCAACTGCAACGGCCCCTGATAACGGCAGCTGAAGAGACCGCCCCAGACCCGATACCCCTCCCCTTCGGCATAGAAGTCACCGAATGTCTCAAGCGGCACATTACGTATCCCCAGCTCCTCGGCCAGTTCACGCCGCGCCGAGGGTTCCATCTCCTCCCCGGTGGTGACCACTCCGCCGGCGCAAGCATCCAGCATACCGGGGCAGAAATCCTTGCTGAGGGTGCGCCGCTGCACCAGGATGCGATTCGCCTCGTCGAGCACCAGAATGTAGCTGGCCCGATGGCAGAGATTCTCGCGCCTCACTCTGGCACGCTCGGCCACGCCAATCACCCGGTTATCCGCATCCACTACATCAACCCATTCCACGCGCAGACCCTTTTGCTCATCCAGTCAAAGTGCTCGCAGTATATCGGGGCCGGGCCGCTGTACCGCACAACTTTTTCATGACCGCATTGCCGCGCATGACCGTGACCGGGTTAATTGAACGCGTACAAAACCGTCATCAGCATGTCATATACGAGTCCCATTATCTCCCCCGTCCGGTTCAATCAGGGTTTGTTGTGATGAAGGTGTTCAAGCAGTTATCCCCGCGCCAGATTGCTCGCTACATCAAGAGCTTTCACCGAGGTTACTTTGCCATCGAGGCATTGGGGACATTTGAATTCAACGCCGGCAGGATCAGCCTTCACGGCCTGACCTGTCGCCAGCGACTGAGGCTGGCCCGCCAGATCAATCTGGCGGTCAGACAACTTGGTCACCGCGACCCCTTGCCGGACATGTGAGTCAAGGGACTTGCCCTTCTGTCTGTTGTGCATCCATGCCTTTCGCCCGCCGGCTACTCGCCGCGCGGGCCATTTTCGATGTCGATTACCTTGCCGTTGCGCACGGTGACAAAGCGCATGAACTCATTCTTGCCGAAGTTGTAGGTCCAGCGTTCGCCATATTTGACCTCGACCACGTTGCCGTACTGATTCTCCTCGTTACGGGTAATATCTTCCCGCAACATCGGCTCGCCGCACTTGAGCAGCATCTCGGCGGTGCTGTCCCCTTCGGTAATGAGCGCATTCTTGCAGCGCATGGCGTCGGCACTGGCCGGAATGCTGAGCAGCAACAGGGCAGTCAGCACGGCGTTGTTCATGTATCTGTTCATCCGGGGTTCCTCGATTTGATCTGACGGTTTGCAGTATGCCTGCTGCCAGAGTGAAAAAATCAATCAAGAGTCGAAAAAGATGGCGGCTATCGTCCCCGATTTCATCTGGTCGCGACAACCGGTGTCTATTGAGGGGCCCCAAAAAACAGACGGCGACCCGAGGGTCGCCGTCTGCATCAAGATCAAGCCAGCCGGATTACAGGATATCCAGCAGCTCTACTTCGAATACCAGCGCGGAGTAGGGCGGGATGGAACCGGCACCACGGGCACCGTAGGCCAGATCGTGTGGGATGTAGAGCTTCCACTTGGAGCCAACCGGCATCAGTTGCAGCGCTTCAACCCAGCCAGCGATAACGCCGGTCACCGGGAACTCGGCCGGCTGACCGCGCGCAACGGAGCTGTCGAATACGCCACCGTGGGTAAAAGTACCGTGGTAGTGCACGCGTACGGACTGACCCGCTACCGGCACGGCGCCATTGCCCTCTACCAGCACTTCGTACTGCAGGCCGGAATCGGTCACAGTCACTTCGTCGCGCTTGGCGTTGTCGGCCAGGAAAGCTTCGCCAGCAGCGGCAGCGGCTTTGGCAACCGCTTCCTGCTCTTCCTGCATGCGAGCGGTGATGACCTGGAAGGCATCGTTGATATCGTCACGGCTGACCGCGAACTCCAGACCATTCAGGGCATCTGCCAGACCTTGCTGCAGAGCCGGGATATCCAGACCGGCGAAGGCTTGCTGCGCCAGCTGATCACCCATGTTGCGGCCGATGCCATAACTGGCTTTCTGTTCGATAGAGTCGTATTGGGACATTGAGATGTGCTCCGGGTCCAGATGATAAAAGAGACGGGATGATATCAGACTTTTTCGCGAGGTGCTGCCGACCTCGCACCTGATTTCCCCGAGCGTGGGAGAGAGTTCACACAAGCAAAAAGAGGGGCGCCAGCAAGTGGCGCCCCTCTTTTGTCCGAAAGGTTATCGTCCAGCAGTACACGAACTACCGCCACGCGGCCCGTATCAGGCCTTGTCCAGCAGAGCCCGCACCGCAGCTACCTTGGCGCCATCTGTGATATTGACCCTGCCATCATCCGAGGTGCCCATATTGACGCCATGGGGCACCATGCCGCCGCGCCAGCCCATGCCGGACATATGCACTTCGATCACCCCGGTAAACTCGATGATGGTACGCACGTTATCGGCATTGACCCCCGCCCCCGGCATCAGGCTGGCTCGCCCCGCCAGCGCCTGTTGCATCGCCTGCAGATTTTCCAGCCCGGCCAGCGCGGTCGGTGCATGGCCGGAGCTGAGAATGCGCTCGCAGCCGGCAGCGACAATGATCTCCAGATCGAGCCGCCAGTCAGAAGAGAGATCGATGGCGCGATGGAAGGTGACCCCCAACGGGCCGGCGGCATCCACCAGCTGTTGAAGTTTGGCGGCGGGGACCCGCCCCTCTTCATCCAGCAGACCAACCACGACCCCTTGCAGACCGGCAGAGCGGGCCGCCGCGATATCTTGCAGCATCATCTCGAACTCACCGTCATTGAAACAAAAATCTCCGGCGCGCGGCCGGATCATGGCATAGACAGGGACGGTGGCGTGACGAGCGGCCAACTGCATAAAACCATAGGAGGGGGTCAGCCCCCCAAGCCCCAGCGCAGAGCAGAGCTCGATACGATCGGCGCCAGCCTCCTGGGCGGTGAAGAGGGATTCCAGATTGTCGATGCAGATTTCAAGTGAGGTCATGAGGACTCCTTTTATCGGGGAGATCAGACCTGCATCTGATCTCATAGATTGAGCAAGGCTGCGCCCCGCACCCCACCGGCACCGCCAAAACGGGCTTCGCGGATTTCGGGCACTGCCACCCCGGGCAGCAGATGGCCGGGCAGGCGCAGCGGCAACTGTTCGTAAAGGGCAGGCAGGCCGCTCAGGCCGCCCCCCAGCACCACCACCTCGGGATCCATCACCGAAATGGCGGTAGCAAGTCCGGCCGCCAGGATCTCCAGCCAGCAGTCGATGGTGGCAACGGCATGGGGCTCATGAGCCTCGAAGCGCGCCACAATCTGATGGCCGGTGGCCCGGTGGCCGTGAAAATGGTAGTAGAGACGCTCAAGGCCTGTACCGGAGCCATAGGTTTCAAAACAGACCAGACGGCCACAGCCGCAGCGGGGACGAGGCAAGTCGGGATACTTCATCAGGATGGTGGCCGGCAGCGGATAGTGGCCGATTTCGCCAGCCAGCCAGTTACGCCCCTGGATCAGGGTGCCGGCCAGATAGATGGCACCGCCGATGCCGGTGCCAATGGTCATGCCAAGCGCACTGCCGGCCCCATCGGCTGCCCCTTTGTGCACTTCCGACCAGAGGAAGCAGTTGGCATCGTTATCCACCTTGACCTGCCGCGCCAGCAGCTCGGCCAGATCAGCCCCCAGATGGCGACCATTGATGGATGGGAGGTTAGCCGCCACTATGCTCTGGTCGTGACGGTTGAGAATGCCGGGAAAACCGATACCGACCGCCCCTTTGACGCCAAAGCGGGTATCGGCCTGCTCGACCCGGGAGAGAACCAGCTGCAACAGCCCCTGATAGTCATCTCCAGGCGTACTCATGCGCTCTTCATGGCAAAGGTTCAGGGCGCCGTCGTAGACAGCGAACGCAATCTTGGTTCCACCGATATCAAAGCCGTAATACATGCCGCACTCCCTGTCAGCGAGTTCTCATCCCATCTGTTTCGGGTGACATTGTATTAATTCGCAAAAAAAATAAAGTGACCGGGGGCGAAAAACGGGAGAGAGATCAGAGCAAACGGGACATTTCCCGCTGCAGACAGGGGTGGCCAAGGCTCATCAGGGTGCGCTCCTGACCATCAAACATGAAACCGCGGCGCAGGTAGAAGCCCTCGCCGATGTGATTGCCATCGAGCAGCCACAATTTGACGCAACTGCAACCGGCGCGGCGCATCTGCATCGCCACCGCCTGCCACAACCGCTTGCCATAGCCCTGCCGCCAGTGATCGGGGTGAAGATAGAAGGCGCGGATCCAGGCGATGGTCTCATCACCCTCCTGCACCGGTTGCCAGTAGAGCAACCCGATAACGACGTCGTCGAGACAGAGCAGCATGGGCCTTGGCCCAGCGTCAGCCAGCCGCTGCTGCCAGATCTGCAGATGGGAGGTCACCGCCAGCTGCTCCAGCAGATCCGGGCCCAGTACCTGACCATAGGCAGCGAGCCAGCTGGCTCGCTGCATCACCGTCATGGCGGCAGCATCCTCGGGCCGCGCCATGCGCAGGCTTATGCCTTGCATTGGGGCACCAGACCCGACGCGCGAGCCTGTTGATAGAGCGGCTCGACTTCAGCCTGCTGCGCCTGCAACTCGGCAATCCGGCTCTCGTTGCTCGGGTGGGTGGAGAGCAGCTGGGGCGGATTGTTGCCACCGGAGGCTGCGCTCATGTTTTGCCACAGCGGAATCGCTTCAGCCGGGTTGAAACCGGCACGCGCCATCAGCTCCAGCCCCAGCCGGTCCGCTTCGCTCTCCTGGGTGCGGCCATAGGGGAGCATCACCCCCACCTGCATGCCAAGGCCAAGCGCCGCCATGGTGGCGCCACGGTACTCGCTGCTGCCGAGGGCAACATCGGCGGCCGCCATACCAATACCGGCCAGCTGGCTGCGGGAGAGGCGCTCGTTGGAGTGCTGGGCCAGCACGTGAGTCAGCTCGTGACCGATAACGGTTGCCAGCTGATCCTGATTCTTGGCTACCTTGAGCAGGCCGCTGTAGACCCCGATCTTGCCGCCGGGCAGCGCAAAGGCGTTGACCTGCTTGGAGTCAAACACCACAACTTCCCAGTTGGTGATGCCGTAGCTGGCGGGCACCTGGGCTGCGACCGCCTTGGCGACGCAGGAGACATAGGCGTTCATTTTGGCATCCGTGCTCACCTTCTCCTGCTGCTTCATCTGGGCAAACGAGTCGGCACCCAGCTGGTTCATCTGCTGGGGAGAGTAGAGCAGCATCTGGCTGCGGCCGGTCGGCGACTGGGCACAAGCGACCAGCAGGGAACTGCAGAGGGCTACCAGGCCAAACTTGGAGAGAGACGCAATCATGAAGGGGTCCTTTGCCATAACGTTGCCCTATTCTCGGAAATGCCGCCCTGCTACGCAAGGGAGCTAGCCCCCGGCTGGCGGAAAAATATCCATCCTGCGCTATTAACAAAACTGACAGCCGCCAAAAACAAAACGAGCCCGCTTGGGGCTCGTTTTATCAGGCATGCTGACTGCAGGCAGTTACATAATACCCAGCTTTTTCAGGTCAGCCTGTACAACCTTGGCCGGTACCGGTACGTAGCCATCTTTGGCAACGATATTCTGGCCCGCCTTGGAGAGCATCATCTTGACGAACTCCTGCTCCATCGGGGAGAGCGGCTTGTTCGGATGCTTGTTCACGTAAACGTAGAGGAAGCGGGAGAGCGGATACTTGCCGGTGATGGCGTTGTCAGCATTCGCTTCGATAAAGGTCTTGCCATCCTTGGAGAGCGGAACCGCACGCACGCCGGAGGTGACGTAGCCGATGCCGGAGTAACCGATGCCGTTCAGGGAGGCGGAGACGGACTGTACCACGGAGGCAGAACCCGGCTGCTCGTTCACACCGCTCTTGAAGTCGCCGTTACACAGGGCGTGCTCCTTGAAGTAACCGTAAGTACCGGATACGGAGTTGCGACCGAACAGTTGCAGATCCTTGCCGGACCAGTTACCGGTCAGCCCCAGATCAGACCACTTGGTGGCCGCCTTGGCTTCACCGCACTTGAGGGTGCTGGAGAAGATGGCGTCGATCTGCGGCATGGTCAGCCCCTTGATGGGGTTGTCCTTGTTGACGAATACAGCCAGGGCATCGACTGCAACGCGGATGGCAGTCGGCTTGTAGCCGTAGCGCTTCTCGAATGCTTCCTCTTCACCGGCCTTCATGGCGCGGCTCATCGGGCCAAACTGGGCAACACCCTCGGTCAGGGCGGTCGGCGCGGTAGAGGAGCCGGCGGCCTGGATCTGCACGTTGACGTTGGGATACATGCGCTTAAATTCTTCAGCCCACAGGGTCATCATGTTGGCCAGGGTATCCGAGCCGACAGAGGACAGGTTGCCCGAGATGCCGCTGGTCGGGGTGTATTCCGGCAGGTTTTTATCGACACCATAGGCCAGGGTGCTGGCAGAAAAGAGGGTTGCTGCGGTGAATCCGATTACACCAGCCAGTTTGTTGAGTTTCATCCAATCTCTCCAAAGTTACAGAAGGTCCGTTCTTAAAACGGCGCCAGTATCTGACCTGGCAGTGACAAATTTATGGATTTAATGTGACACTTTAATGACATGGCGGCGCTTTTGTCCAAATGGCAAAGGGCTGCCAACGCAGCCCTTCCCGTATATCTAACACCTTGTCATAAAAGACTATTTTATCACCACCATCCGGCCGGGGATAAGAAAGCTGAAGCGGCTGCCAAAGCCGACCCGGCTCTCGATATCGAGCTGGCAGTCGTGATGACTCAAGGCATGCTTGACGATGGCAAGGCCGAGGCCGGAGCCACCGGTGTGGCGCGAGCGCGCCTTGTCCACCCGATAAAAACGCTCGGTGAGCCGTGCCAGATGCTCGGGCGGGATCCCCTCCCCCTCATCCTGCACCGCAAACAGCGCCATTGCCCCCTGCTTGCGCCACTCCACCGTCACCTTGCGCCCTGGCGGTGTGTAGTGAATGGCGTTGTAGACCAGATTGGAAACGGCACTGCGCAGTTGCTCCTGATCGCCGCGCACCAGAAGATTGGGCTGCACCACGAACTCGATCTGATGGGCCCGCTCGCCCGAGAGCGCCCGCGCCTCCTGCTCCAGCAGCCCCAGCATGGCGGGCATGTCCACCAGATGGGAGAGATCAACGCTCGGAGCCGCCTCGATGCGTGACAGGGTGAGCAGCTGATTGACCAGATTGTCCATCCGGATGGTCTGCTCCATCATCACCCGGTGCGCCTTGGCCCACATGGCGGGCGGCGGCGGCTCCTCGGTCATCTCCAGATAGCCCTTGAGCACCGTGAGTGGCGTGCGCAGCTCGTGGGAGACGTTGGAGACGAAGTGTTTGCGGGTCTTCTCCAGACTGCGCAAGCGGGTGACATCGCGCACCACCAGCATCGCCTGATCGGAGGCGTAGGGCATTATGCGAAACTCGAGAAACTTCTCCTCGTTGACCGGGGAGTGCATCTCCAATGGCTCGTCAAAAGCCTGTTTCGCCAGATAGGCGGTAAAGGCCGGATTGCGGATCAGGTTGCCGATATGCTGACCGGCATCTTCCGGCCAGCGAAAACCGAGCAGCTGCTCCGCCAGCCGGTTGCACCAGAGGATGCTGCCATCATCGCGCAATACTACGGCCGCGTCAGGCAATGCCTCGGCCCCTTCCCGAAAGCGGCGGATCAGGCCCGCCAGCTCGCGGCGACGGGCGCGGTGGCGCTGCTGCAACTTGTAGATACCGTTGAAGATGTGCTCCCAACTACCTTTGCCGTTGGGAGGAACCAGGCTGCGATCGTGCCACAGCCAGTCCGACAGCCGCTTCTGGAAGCGATAGTGCCAGCCAAGATGGAGCAACGCAGCGACCAGCAGAGTGAGCGAAAGGTGATCAATCAGCCAGCCAACCAATGCGAAGGGCGCGTAAAAAAATGCCATTCGCCACAACTGTCGCCGCCAGGCGTAGGGTTGCAACATAACAGCCTCTAGAGACGGGTTGAGAAGCGGTATCCGGCTCCACGCACCGTCTGAATCAATCTATCGTGCCCTGTCTCTTCGATCGCCTTGCGCAGGCGGCGAATATGGACATCCACGGTTCTGTCCTCGACGTACACATTGGTACCCCAGACATTGTTGAGCAACTGCTCGCGGCTGTAGACCCGCTCCGGGTGGGTCATGAAGAAGTGGAGCAGCTTGAATTCGGTTGGCCCCATGTCGAGGGCCCTCTCTTCGGCGCTGACCCGGTGCGAAACAGGATCCAGCTTGAGCCCCTGCACCTCGATCACCTCGTCCACCGAGGTGGGAGAGACGCGGCGCATCACCGCATGGAGGCGGGCAGTCAGCTCCTTGGGAGAGAACGGCTTGGTGATGTAGTCATCGGCCCCCGCTTCGAGGCCGCGGACCTTGTCCTCCTCCTCGCCGCGGGCGGTCAGCATGACCACCGGGATCTGGCGGGTCACTTCATCCTGCTTGAGCTGCTTGATGAACTGGATGCCGCTGCCACCGGGCATCATCCAGTCGAGCACGATGAGTTCCGGGTAGGGTTCGCGCACCTTCGCCAGTCCATCGGCAAAATCTTCCGCTTCAATCGTCTCATATCCCTTCTGTTCCAGCACGAAACAGAGCATTTCGCGGATCGGTGCTTCGTCCTCGACCACCAGAATTCGCTTAGCCATTCCCTTCTCTCTCCTCTGTGAAGATGGGTGCGCCAATTATTAGAATTTTCTGTGACACTTTTATGACTTTGTGACAGACGGGATGATAAACGTTTTCAAATGCCACTGGCAGATATCCGTTGCAGCAGATCCCAACGGTTGCCACTGATATCTTCAAATACCACTACGGTGCCGTAAGGCTCGTCACGGGGCTGTTCACAAAAATGGACACCATACTGCTGCATCCGCCGGTAATCCCGCCAGAAGTCATCGGTCTCGAGAAACAGAAATACCCGCCCGCCGCCCTGCTTGCCGATGGCGGCACGCTGCTCTTCGCTGGCGGCACGTGCCAACAGCAGCGCGGAACCCGTGCTGCCCGCCGGAGCGACCCGCACCCAGCGCTTGCCCGGTTTGCCCGGCTCGTCGAGCCGGGTATCTTCCAGCAGCGCAAACCCCAGTCCCTCGGTGAAAAAGGCGATGGCCTCGTCGTAATCGGCCACCAGCAGGGTCAAGGCCCCGATGGTTTGTCCTGTCATAGGGTTCTGCCCGTTTTATAAGAAGTTGTCCAATGGTGGTCTACACGGCGTACTGCCCGCTCTCACTGCGCTTCCACCCGATTGCGGCCACGCTTCTTGGCCTGATAGAGCGCCTCATCGGCCCGCTTGAGCACCCGCTCCGGGCTATCTCCCGCCCGTTCGGCCACCCCGAACGAGGCGGTCACCTGCAGGGAGGCGGGCCAGTGGGGATACTCTTCCAACCGGGAACGCAGCCGCTCGGCCAATGCACAGGCCCGCAGCAGGTCGTAATGGAGGCAGAGCAGCACAAACTCCTCGCCCCCCCAGCGCACCAGATGGCAGAGCGCATCGCTGTTTAGCTGGATCTCGCTGACCAGATGCTTGAGCACTTCGTCCCCCACCGGATGGCCGTGGGTGTCGTTGATCTGCTTGAAGTGATCCACGTCGACATAGATGAAGGCAAACGGCAGATCGCCGATATCGGCCAGCAACCGCTCCCCACCCAGACGGTTGAGGGCACCGGTGAGCGGATCGTAACAGGCCAGCTCGCGGGAGCGGCGGCTCTCTTCACTCAGGCTACGGTTGAGCGCCTCCACCTCCTCTTTGGCACGATTGGCGTGGCGCAGCCGCTGCTTCATATGCAGGTGATTGACCATAAAGGTGGCGCAGCCATAGAGAAACCAGACCAGCAGGATCAGGCGGTAGAAGAGGGTGGCATCCAGCCAGTCACCATGAAACTGCAGCTCTTCAATCACCACGCCGTGCTCGCCCGCCGACATGTCGGACCCCGCCGCAATCTCGATGGCGTAGACCCGGCTCAAATCAGGCCCCTGCAATTGCAAGGGCACCTTGTAGCGCTTGATCCACCAGGTGGCCGGGGTAAACACGTCGAGCGGCACCTCATGGCTTCTGCCGTAGTCGGCTGGGCGGAAGATGATCTCGTTGAACTTGGGCGACATGGGATCGCCAGGGATATTGAATGCCCGGTTGTAGTTGCGCAGATAGAAGCGCCAATCCTGCTGACCATTGCCGGTCACGCTCAGGCGCACATGGAGCGTCTTGAAACGCCCGAGGTTGAGCCCCTGCTCGGGGGCAGAAAGCGTCAGACTCAAACCGCAGCCGGGATAGGTATTGTGCTCGCCGGAACGGATACAGCTCACGCCGGGCTCCCCTTCCAGCGAGGGGGCATAGCGGGCCGATGCTTCGCTCGCACCGGGAGCCCGCGTCACCTCGACGGTGTGGGGCCAGTTTTTGATATCCAGTACCCGCTCGGGTCCGAATTCGAACAGCAGAATGGAACAACCTGTCAATGCCAGCAGATACCAGAAAACGGACTCGGCAAAACGGGAACCGGAAGCGAGCATGCTTACCCCATGGCATCAGGATGGATACACAAACCTCAGGATCAAGCCGGGCAACATAGCCCGCGCCTCATCGTGGAATCTCGAAACAAGCCACTATGATACCCTCGATAACGACAATAAACATGTAGCTTATCAAGATGTTCGCGACTCTTTGCCCGGCACTCCCGCCAGCGAACTGCCTCGCGATTGCTGCCGATAGCGCTGGGGCGAGCAGCCCAACTCCCGGTTGAACATGGCAATGAACGCGGAGGTGGAGCCATAACCGAGCCGCCAACTGATCTCCTGAATGGGCAACTCCCCCTTGAGCCAGGCCAGCGCCTTGATAAGCCGCAGCCGCGCCCGCCACTGGCCGAAGTTCATCCCGAGCTCGCGCAGACAACGGCGCGCCAGGGTGCGCTCTGTGGTGTGCAGCTGCTGCGCCCACTGGGCCAGGGTGCGGGGATCGGCCGGATCGTTGTGCAGCACCGCCAGCATGGGGGCCAGCAGTTTGTCCTGACTCATCGGCAGGTAGCTCTCCTGACAGCGGGTGCGGGTCAGCTTGGCCACCAGCAGTTCGGCCTGACGCTGATCCCACTCATCCACCATATGGCCCACCTTGCGCTCGCAAAAATCGGCGAGCAGGGCGCGGATGAGCGGCGTCATCAGCAGCAGGCGCGGCTCGGCCGGCAAGCGGGTGGCCAGCTCGTGACTGACATAGATGGAGGTGTAGTCGAGGGCCTGCTCGTTATAGGCCGCGTGCTCCAGATCCGCCGGCACCCAGATCAGGTAGTCGGCAGGCACCTGCAAGCGCTGGTTGGTCAGACCCATCTCCATCACCCCCAGACTGATCATGCTGAGCTGCCCCCAGGGGTGGGAGTGCATCGCCATGACGTTCTCCGCCTGCAACTGCTGGTAGCGAAAGTAGAGGGGATTGGGCGCTGGCAGCTCGCTGTCTGCCGGATGGTAGTGCCGGGTGGTCATGGTCTCTTCACTCTCCTCTCGATGCCTGTCTCTATAGCCGCCTGATGTTCAATCTCGGCCCGTATCAGGCCGGCGCCATACCCTAACCGGTGGCATTAGCCTTGCAACAGATAACGGGGAGTTGTCTTTTCTGCGGGATAGTTTGTCAGTTTTACGTTACTTGACAACATACAGACAAGGTTAAACTTGTCGCATCTACTCCAAGGAGCCTTTGATGCGACTCTTCTCCCCCCTCCTGTTTCCGCTGATGGCGGTACTGATCTGGGCCACCAATACCGTGGTCTCCAAAGCGGCGGCCAGCGTGCTCGACCCCGCGGCCATCTCCTTCTATCGCTGGGTGATCGCCGCCCTGGCGCTGACCCCTTTCTGTCTACCCACCCTCTGGCGGCGACGCAGTGAGGTTCACCCCTGGCTCGGCAAGCTGCTGGTGCTGGCGGCGCTCGGTATGGTGCTCTACCAGTGTCTGGCCTACTACGCCGCTCACAGCACCTCCGCCACCAACATGGGGGTGATCGGCTCCCTCATTCCACTGCTCACCCTGCTGCAAGGGGCGCTCTTCTTCGGCCAGCGTCCCGGCAAACAGGCGCTGCTCGGCATGAGCCTCTCCCTGTTCGGGGTGCTCTGGCTGCTTGGCAAGGGCGAGCCGCTGGCTCTGCTGCACAACGGCATCAACCCGGGGGATGGCATGATGCTGCTCGGCTCCGCCAGCTATGCCCTCTACGGCCTGCTGATCCGCCGCTGGCAACCCCCCTTCGGCCCCTGGCTCAACCTCTACATGCAGATCCTGCTGGCCGTACTGCTGCTGGTGCCGCTCGCTCTCAGTGCCGACTCGATGGCGGTGCCGGCCGAAGGGTGGGGACTGGTGCTCTTCGCCGGGCTCGCCTCTTCCCTGCTGGCGGCCTACTGCTGGATGCGCGGCCTCGCCTGCATGGGCGCCGAGCGCACATCGGTCTTTATGAACCTGATGCCACTCTGTACGGCGCTTATCGCTGTCGTCGGTCTGGGCGAGCCGATCCACGGCTACCACCTGCTGGGGGGTGGCCTCATTCTGGGGGGCGTGATGATCTCCCAGCTGAAAAAGCGTGTCCCACTGCCGGAGCGCCACACTGCCTGACAGGCAACACGCCAAAAACAACAAGGGAGCCGCGGGCTCCCTTGTTCATTTCTATCGTGTTTGAGCGACGGTGAACCGACTTCACCCCGCCCGGCGCCAGCGGTAGCGCCGCTCCGGCCGCCCTCGCTGACCGTAGTTGAGATCCACATCCACCCGATCTTCCGACTCCAGATACTCCAGATAACGGCGCGCCGTGGTGCGACTCAGCGACAACCGCTGCGCCACCGTATCGGTCGAGAAGACGCTCTCGGGCTCCGCAGCAAGCAGATCGAGCACCTGACGCAGGGTAATGCTGTCGATCCCCTTGGGAGTAGTACGTACCTCCTTGGGTTGGGCACGTCCCTTGCCGAGCAGGCGATCGAGATCCTCCTGCTCCAGCCGTCCCGGCTCGGAGAGCTTCTGATGAAGTTGCAGGATTTCGTCGAGACTCTGCTGGATGCGAAACAGCCGCAGCGGCTTGATGATGTAGTCATGCACCCCGAGATTGAGCGCCTGCTGGATGGTCTCCACATCGCGCGAGGCGGTCACCATGATCACATAAGCCTCGCGGTTGTGGCTGCGCAGGCGGCTCACCCACTCAAGGCCGGAGCCGTCAGGCAGGGAGATATCCACCAGCAGCAACTGCGGCACCACGCCAGCCATCATGGCATCGGCCTGGGCCAGCGTACCGGCCCGCCCCAGCAGGGAGAAACCGGAGGTGGAGGCCACCAGCTCGGACAAGATGGCACCAATCCGATCGTCATCTTCAATAACAAGGGTGAGTATTGGATCCATGGCTCACATTAATTTGTTTTTATTCAGGTAGATGCCAAACAGGGTGGTCTGCTCGACAGTTCGGCGCCATTCTATCACACCCTCGTAGCGCCCCACGGTTTCCTTGACCAGGAAGAGTCCTACGCCATGATCACCGCTCTGGCGGCTCACCCCGTAATCGAACAGGTGATCGGCCAGATCCTCGTCCACCCCCTCGCCGCTATCTTCCACTTCGATCACCAAGCGGCGCCCCACATCGCAGAGCGAAAGCAACACCCGCGGCGGACACTGCTGACGATTGCGCCAGGCCGCCTGCAGACCATTATCCAGCAGGTTGCCGATGAGGGTGATGAGATCGGCCGAGACGGCGGCCGGATACTCGCCGAGCGCAGAATCGGGATCGAGCTCAAGCGTGACCCCCAGTTCGCGGGCCCGGCTGAACTTGCCGAGGATAAGGCCGGCCACCGGCTTGTTGTCGATAAGTTCCAGCAGCTCCTGCAGCAGGGTCTGGCACGCCTCGTTCTCCTGCTGGATAAGCTCGACCGCCTGATCCACATGGCCCAGTTGCAGCAGGCCGGAGAGACTGCTCAGCTTGTTGGCAAACTCGTGGCTCTGCATCCGCAGCATCTCGGCGTACTGGCGCAGGTGGGTGACCTGTACCCCCAGACTGGTCGCCACTTCGGGACGGCTGAAGATCAGGAGATGCCCGGGCTCCTTGCCATGTACCACCTGCCAGCGACCGACGAACGATTCGCCCTGAATGGTGAAGGCAACCTCGCCCTCCTGCTCGAGTACGGGCGCGAGCGGTGGCACCAGCTCGGCCAGTGCCTGCCCCTGCAGGGCGTGACGACCGGTGGCAGGCAGCCGCAGCTGACAGATGGCGGTGCTGTTGATCATGGCGATGTGGCCGCGGCCATCCAGCGCGATCACCCCTTCGGCAATCTGCTCAAGCACCAGATCCTGCAGGGTGAAGCGGCGGACGATCGCCTCCGGCTCCAGATCAAGCAGGGTCTTGCGCAGCAGATATTGCACCCAGAGCGCCAGCAGCAGGCCACAACCAAAGACGGCGCCGATAGCGCTGATGAGCAGGGCAATCCGCTCCATGTAGATGCCCTCCACCTGCTGCATCAGGTAGCCCACCACCACGGCCCCCATGGCGCGCCCGTCAGCCCCCACCACCGGAGAGAAGCAGCGGATCGCCGGCCCCATGGTTCCCATGTCGCGTGAGCAGTAGCTGCGCCGCTCGTGGATCGCTGGCCAGAGATCCTCACCGCGAAACTGCCCCCCCACCAGAGCGGAGTTGGGATGGCTGAGGCGACGGCCATGCTCGTCGGTCACCACCATATAGGCGGCATCGGTGCGGCGGCACACCTCCTCCATGTAATCGCGCAGCGCAGGCTCGCTCCCCTGATGCAGCGCCGCCACCACCCGGCTGTCAGCCGCCATGATACGGGCCAGATCGCCCCCCTTCTCCTCCAGATTGCTCTCCAGCAGGTGGCGGATAAAGAGCGCGAGCAGGCTGCCCAGAATGATGATGAGCAGCAGGGAGAGCCCAAGGGAGAGGGTAACCAGCTGGTGGCGAAGTTTCATGCACGGACCTTGCAACGTCAGGAAGCCACCCAATAGTGCGGATGCCACCAGGTCTGGTCAATCAAAGGTGCCGGATCACCGGCAAAATCGGCCAAACCCTCCTCACGGGCGCAGAGCGCTACCGCTCTGGCGACGGCGCGAGCCACCTCCCCCACCTGTTCGATGGGAGGCAACAGCCGACCCGCCAACAGCGGATAGGCACCGACCGCCCGTACCGCGGCCAGCAACATGCCATCGCTGATACGGCGGGCCTTGACGGCGCAGGCCCCGAGACCAATCCCCGGGAAGACATAGACGTTGTTGCACTGGGAGACCACCCGCCGCTCACCGGCCACCGTCACCGGCGCAAACGGGCTGCCGGTGGCCAGCAGGGCGCGGCCATCTGTGGCGGCCCACACCTGCTCGGGGGTGGCCTCGGCGCTGCGGGTCGGGTTGGAGAGCGGCAGGATCACCGGCTGATCGCACACCTCCCCCATCGCCTGCAACACCTCGCGGGTAAAGAGGCCCCCCTGACCACTCACGCCAATCAAGACCGCCGGTCGCACCTGGCGGATGGTCTCCAGCAGCGAGCTGTTGGCCTCCTCAGCGGCGCGGGCAAACGGCTGCTGGGCGCGGGTCAGGTTGGGACGATCGCAGCAGACCACCCCATCCTGATCAAACAGCCAGACGCCGTCGTGACTCCCCGCCAGCTGGGCCAGCATGGCGGCAATGCCGCAACCGGCAGAGCCCGCCCCGACGATCAGCACCGGGGCATCGCACAGGGCCGTGCCCGCCTGTTGCAACCCGGCCAGCACGCAGGCGGAGGCTACTGCCGCCGTACCCTGAATGTCGTCGTTGAACATGCAGAGCTCGTCCCGATAGCGTGCCAGCAGGTTGGCGGCGTGCTTGCCGGCAAAGTCTTCAAACTGCAGCACCACCTGCGGCCAGCGCTTGCGAATGGCGGCCACCACCTTGTCCATGAAGTGGTAGTAGCTCTCGCCGTCGATGCGCGGGGATTGCCAGCCGAGGTAGGAGTCATCCTCCAGCAGCTCGGGATTGTTGGTACCCACATCGACGCAGAGCGGCAGGGTCCGTGCCGGGTTGATGCCACCCGCGGCGGAGTAGAGCGCCAGCTTGCCGATACAGATCCCCATGCCGCCGATACCGAGATCGCCGAGCCCCAGCACCCGCTCGCCATCGGAGATGACGATCACATCCACCTCCTGCTCCACCGACTCAAGGATGTCGTCAAGATCGTCCCTGTCATGCCAGGAGAGATAGAGGCCGTGGCTGCGCAGATAGAGATCGCTGTGGCGCTGGCACGCCTCCCCCACCACCGGGGTGTAGATGATTGGCAGCAGCTCCGGCAGGTGGTGGCGCACCAGATCGTAGAAGAGCACCGGGTTGTCCTCCTGCAGCTGGCGCAGCAGCAGATGCTGGTCAAACGGACTCTGCATGGCGCTGACCAGTCGGTAGATCCGGCGCCGCTGCTGGGAGAGGGACTCCTCCTTGTGCGGCATACGGCCGCGTACACCCTGACGCTTGCGTTCGGCATAGGGCAGGCTGGTGCCCATCATGATGTCGTTCATCTTGTTTGTTCCTCAATCCGGTATCAGGCAAGCAGGGAGATAAGCGCGGTCGCCAAAATCAGCATCACGGCGCCGCCGAGACGGGAGGAGATCTGGGCAAAGGGCATCAGCTTCATGCGCTGGGCCGCCGAGAGCACGGCCACATCACCGGTCCCCCCCATGTTGGCCATACAGAGCCCGCCGGTGATGGCTGCCTCAATGGGATAGAAACCGATCAGCTTGCCGACCAGCGCCGCGCCGAGGGCGCCGCCAATCACGGTGACCATGACCAGCACGAAGTAGCTGATGGAGAAGGCGCTGATGAGCTCGGGAATACTGGTATAGGCGACGCCGATCCCCACCAGCAGGGATGGGGTGAGGTTACTCACCACAAACTGATACCAGTCGGCTGCCGCCTGCTCATAACGGCGCGGCAGCAGACCGCTCACCTTGATAAAGGCGACCGCCAAAATCATCAGGGCGAAGGGGTGCATGGGGATAAAGTTGCCAAGCAGGGAGCCCAACACAAACATGCTGGAGCTGATGAAAAGGCCCATACCCAGACTCTGCAGGGTCGGCGCTTCGGCCTGCTCATCGGCAATGCTCTGGCTATTCTCTTTGACCATCAGCTTGCCGTTGCCAGTCAGGGAGGGGTAACGGCGACCGAGCCGCGCCAACAGGGAGCCCACCAGAATGGCCAGGGTATTGGCGATCACCACCGCCGGCACCATGCGTGACAAGAGATCCGCACTGGACATCTGCATCGGGCCGGAGAGGATCTCCACCAGAGGCACCGCGCCAGCGCCCATGCCACCGCCCATGATGGGCAGGCCGATCAGCAGCACCGCATTCTTGAAGCCATACCCCATCAGGGAGCCGACCAAACCAACGCTCAGCAGTGCCAGTGCGACGCCACCAAGAATGACCGGCAGGTAGCGCATGGCGGCATTTCTCAGCAAAGCGCCGCTCATGCCAAACACCGAACCGGTCACCAGACTGGCGATAAAGAAGTTGAGAAAGCCTCCCTCCTTCATGAAGTTGGTGATGACCTGTCCCGCCTGCACCGGCAGCAACTGATATTCAAACAGGGCGGCACCGCCGAAGATGGCGAGGATAGTGCCGCCACCCAGATATTCACGGATCGGCATGATCCGCTCCCCCAGCTCGGTCAGCAGGGTGCCAAGCACAAACATCAGCGCCAGCGCACCGACCATGCCGAGCGGCAGCGAGCCGTTCCAGCCGGAAAAGAGAACGCAGGTCGCCAGCCCGAGAAATATAAAGAGCGGCATACCGGCAATTTGGTGGCCACCCATAAAAGCGGCCTTTTCTTGTGTGGTTGGTAGGGTAGAGAGGTTTTTCATTGTTATGGACTCTGCGTGTGATTGTGGCCGCTACTTTATTGATCCCCCTCGCCCCTGTCGGTTAGCCAGACTGCAAAGCCATATAAAAACATTAAAAACTTAAACGTCACGCCTCGAACAAATGTCATACATCCTGTATGGCAAGCGGGCGTTATATGAAGCTCAAGCGAACAAAACGGACAATTATTTTCCAGCCAATCCCGGCTTGTGGATCGGGATAAGCAGAGGCGTCGGTGAAAATAGCAGAACCGGATGACAAACCCTGTGGGCAAATAATCTACGCTGGCAGTGAAACATATGGTCGGGGTCGGAGCCTGTCGACCAGCCGCGCCGCAGCCATCCGTGGCTATGGCCACAGAGACGCAGCAAGAGCAAGGCATCGCAAAAAACTGGCGGCTTGGCCAACATCAGGAAAGGGGAATATCGATATAGAGCGATGAGCCAAGCCAGTGCATACATCGGCACCGGCTTGAACTCACAAGGACTACACGTGGTCAGATCTATTCCATCAGCAGCAATGGAATATTGGCAGGGTCAAAATCATGGCAGATATCGGCATGCTTGCTGGCGCCCTTATTGGGCCCCTCCTGACTCACACCATAATGGGACTCTACACCATATTCTCCATCACTCAGCAGAGCTTCTATTGCCAGATATACACATCCACTGTCATAGCCATCCACAACCCGTCTCTCCCTGTTTTATAACCTCATCAATATTAGCGGATAAAAAATACGCTGCGCGAGCGATACAGATATTTTCTGAAAATATCCTCGAAATTATTACGGTATTTCGTCACATATTTCCGCTCTTCCCGTTTTTCCCCCGGATCCGGTCACGCCACAGCCAAGAAGTTCCAATCAAGCCCCACCCGTTCACGATTTGCTGCCACCTGCTAAAAAAGAGATCTGCATCACACTATTTACTTAGCCTGCTAAACAAATAATAATAGTTAGCAGGCTAACAAATTTATGTGAGTGAGGAACAAGGGATGACGGATCTGGAGAGGTTGCGCGAACTGTCGCTCGCCGAGCAAATAGCACGCATGCACCGGTTGTGGCGTACCGCCGCCGATCTGGAGCTGGCCCCCCTTGGCCTGACCCACCCGCGCTGGACTGCGCTCTGGAAGCTCTCCCGCATGGGCAACCATGTCAGCCAGAAGACCCTGGCCGACGCCCTCGAAATCGAGCTCCCCTCCCTGATGCGTACCCTCGGCCAGCTGGAAGAGCAGGGGCTGATCGAACGCCACTGCTGCAGTCAGGACAAACGGGCCCGCATCGTCTCGGTCACTCCCACCGGCCAGACCCTGCTCGACCAGATCGCCAACCGCATCATGAATATTCGCAGAAAGCTGCTGGCCGGTATCGACGAAGAGACCCTGAGTCTGTTTGAGGCGACGGTGCAGCGCATCTCGGCCAATGCCCTGAGCAAGATTGAAACACACAACGAGAACGGTGGGCAGAGCACCCCGCCCGATGCACAACCCGTAGAGGAATAAGATGACCCCGGATCAACAATTCAGCCGCTGGATCAAATGGTCCATGGCCGGCTTTACCGCCCTCTTTGCCTACTTTCTGATGGCAGACCTGCTGATGCCCCTCACCCCGCAGGCCATGGCCACCCGGGTTGTCACCAAGCTGGCCCCGCAAGTGAGCGGCAAGGTGGTCGAAGTAGCGGTACACAACAACCAGCAGGTCAAAAAAGGCGACCTGCTCTTCAGGCTGGACCCGGTTCCCTTCGAGCTGGCGGTTGAGCAGGCCCGTCTTGCCCTGGCGCAAGCAGAGCAGCAGAACAGCGAGCTGGATGCGGCCCTCAGCGCCGCCAATGCCGAGCTCTATGCCAAGGAGACGCTGGCCAGCCAGAAGTGGCGTGAGGCTGAGCGGATCAATGCTCTGTTCCAACGTCGCATGGTCTCGCTGCAGCAAAAAGATGAGGCAGACAGTGCCCTGCGCAGTGCACAGGCCAGTCTGCGTGCCAGCAAGGCGAAGCTGACCCAGCTTGAGACCAGCCGTGGCTTGACCGGGGATGACAACCTGCTGCTGCGCCAGGCTCGCAACAAGCTGGCGCAAGCCGAGCTGGCACTGGCTTACAGCCAGTTACACGCGGATCAGGACGGTACCATCACCAACCTGCAACTCAAGCCAGGCAGCATCGCCAGTGCAGGCAATCCACTGCTGGCGCTGGTGTCGGAACAAGTTGATGTCATTGCCGATTTTCGTGAAAAGAGTCTGCGCCACGTTGGTGACCAGACCAGGGCGCTGGTCGCCTTCGATGGCGAACCGGGCCAGCTCTATCCCGCCCGCGTCAGCAGTCTCGATGCGGGTGTGAGCGCCGGTCAGTTTGATGCCAACGGTCGGCTGGCCGCTCCGGTCGAATCGGATCGCTGGGTACGGGATGCCCAGCGGATGCGCCTGCATCTGGAGCTGGATGATCTCCCGTCCCACCTCCCCGCCGGTGCCCGGGCCACGGTACAACTGCTGCCGGACAACCCGCTGACCGCCATGCTGGCTCGTGCCCAGATCCATCTGCTCAGCCTGCTGCACTATGTCTACTAATCAAGCTGCGTCACCCAGTCCAGCCACAACCCATCTGTGGCATCGGCCCCTGACCGGTAACGAGCTGCGCCAGTGTCTGCGTATCGCCTTTGGCTGCACCACCGGCTTTCTGCTCTGCAAGCTGTGTGGCTGGAATTACGGGGTCTTCTACACGGTTACCCCCGTGCTGCTGCTTGGCATGGTGCCGGTGATGAATGGTCATGCCGCGCGCCAGCTGATCGCTGCGGCAGCCATCTGCGGGGTGGAGGTGGGTCTGTTGGGGGGGCTGTTCGGCAGCCACCCCGGGCTGATGACCCCCATCGCCTTTCTGCTGTTTCTCTACCGCTTTGCCGCCATGTCGCGGGGCAGCCTGTTCCTGTTTGGTGCCAACGGTGTGCTGAGCCTCAGCATCATGCTCCACTTTGCCAGCTATCCGCAGACCGACCTCAACGACCTCATCTTCAATAACCTCTTGGCCAGCGTGCTGTCGGTGCTTATCGCCTACCTGATGACGGCCCTGATACCGGATGTGGAGGCGCGCCCCAAACCAGCCCCTGCCCCCAAGGCACCGCACCGGATGCGCCATGAGGCTCTGCTGGGAGCAACGGTCGCCACCCTCTCGTTTCTGGTGTTTCAGGTGTTTGATCTGCGTGACTCCATGTCGGCGCAAGCCACCACCCTGCTGGTGCTCTTTCCCATGCACTGGAACGGGGCGCTGAACTACGCCCGCAAACGGGCCATGGGCACCTTGCTCGGTGTCACCTTCGGTCTGCTTGGCCAGCTGCTGCTCTATGACTGGTCGGGTCAACTGCTGCTGGTGGCTCCGCTGCTCTGGCTCGGCGCCATGCTGTTCAGCCATGCCCATGTGAAGGAGGCGAGCGGTTCCGGCGTCGGTTTTGGTGCCCTGACCACCCTCGGCATCCTGTTCGGTCAATATCTGACGCCGGGAAACGATCTGGTATTCAGTGCGCTCTACCGGGTCAGCAGCATCCTCTTTGCCATCGTGGCCACCCTGCTTATCTGCTATCTGGTGCACCAATTACTCAACCGCTTTGAGGCAACCCGCTTCGGCTGCTGACGGTTGGCGTACTCGAACGCCACTAACCACCTTGACCAGGCGGAGCAAGGACGCTAGCTATGCTTGTAGAGCTGCAATGTATGGGTGAGGAGCCGCGCTATGGTCGCTGAGTGGGGAAAATGGTTGGCAGGGGTGCTCTGGCTGGCGGCAAGCCAGACCGGCGCAGCACCATTGCTGATTGGCGCCGAAGATGACTGGGCCCCCTACAGCGTGCTGAACAGGGAGACGGGTCAGCCGCAAGGGCTGGCCCCCGAGCTGGTTCGGGCGGTATTCGCCGCCGAAGGCATCGAGGTCGCCTTTCGTACCCTTCCCTTTGCCCGCTGCATGCACGATGCCAAGAGCGACCAGCTGGCAGGCTGCTTCGATGCCACCATCACGGATGAGAATCACGACCAGTACTTTTGGCACAAGACCCCCATGTTCAGCGAGGATCTCGCCATCTTTGCCCTTGCCAGCGAGCCACGCCGGGACCTCGACCTCGCCTCTCTCAAAGGCAAGCGGGTCGGCATCACTCTTGGTTACACCTACCCCACCAGCTTTATGACAGATCCGCAGATCGCCCGCTTTCAGGCCAAATCCGACGCCCAGATCCTCGATATGCTGGCACGGGGCCGAGTCGACTACATCCTGATGAACGGCATGCCGGGCTATCTCAAGATCCGGGAGAAAGCGCTGACGGGGCAGGTGGTCAAGGTCGGCAAGCTCTCTACCGATGGCTTCTGGGTCGCCTTCTCTCGCCAACACCCTCAAGGGGAAGAGATGGCCAGACGGTTCGAGAAGGGGCTGCAGAAGATCAAAATGAACGGCACCTACGATGCGCTAATGCAGCAGTTTGAAACCCGGCTCGGAGCACGCTGAAAGGCGCTCCGGCCACATTCTACCCCCGTCAGACATCAATCGACGCAACCCTCGCACAAAGTGATTACAGCAGAGCGTTGAGCTGTTAGGCTCACGCCCGTATGACACCACCGTATAACATCAGGGGAGCTGTAACCATGAACAAGGTCCATATGATGAGCGCGGGGGCACTGGCTCTCTCGCTGCTTGCCGGCTGCAATCAGGGCAATACCCTCACCGTTACCGGCGGTAACCCCGTCAGCTATCAGTGTGAACAGGGCAAGAAGGTGCAGGTGCGCTACTTCTCCCTCTCCGACGAGAGCCTCAGCTTTATCAAGTTGTCTCTACCGGACGGCAAGGATTACACCCTGCCGCAGGCCATCTCGGCCTCCGGCGCCCGCTATACGGATGAGCGTGAAGCCGTTTGGTGGAACAAGGGGGATGAGGGGTTTGTCGAGATGCGCGGTCAGGACGATGATTGGCAGATCGTCTACAACAACTGCAAACAGCAGTAAATAGAAGAGACCCCGGCCAGGCCGGGGTCTCTCTTTTGGTTGTTCGGGGAATCAGTTGAGCTCTATTTCAAAGCGGTTGGTCACCACCACGGGAATGGCATCCGGATTGCTGTCCGCCGGACTGTAGCGCAGCCGCGAGAGGGTTGCCAACGCGCTCTGCTCCAGCTCTCCGGGCGGCTCGGCGGCGACGATCTCTGGTTTTATCGGGTTACCATCGGCATCGATCTGGTAGCGTACATCCACATATCCCCTGACCGGTTTGGCAGGCACAACGACAGGCACGTCATCACCAAAGAATGAACGACGGTTTTCCTGGATCCAGTAACTGGAGAGCTGCTCGAGGGGAATCGCGATCGGTGTACGGTTAGCGGCGACCTCCTGCCGGGAGCTGCATCCTGCCAGCAGCAACACGGCACACCCCAACCACAATGCTTTCCATCCCATGCCAAGCTCCTTTTCGTCTCTTATGCTGGTTGTTTCTTGTTCTGCTCTTGGTCAGCAGACTGGCCGTCCACTGGTCAGTGACCCATCCTAGCGAAAAAGACCCGAGCTGGACATAAACAAAGGGCCAATCTGTGAAGATTGGCCCTGAAAACATCAAGTTGGCGAAAGTTAACCCGGCAGAGTGCCGGACTCAGGAGGCAAACAGACAGGGGATGCGCTCCCCGCCCTCACGCCAGGCATTGAGATCGTGGATCTGCTGGTTGCTGCTGCCACGCCAAAGCAAACCGGGATCCGCCAGCTCCTTCTCGAACTTGCCATCCACCAGCACATCAAGCAGAGCCACCAGCTCCCGTTGAGGTGCGGTGAGCTCGCCCAGCTGGTAACCGGTCCAGCACCAGATATCCTTGCCGGGACACTCGGCACGCACCCGTTTCACCAGCGCCAGCACATGAGGAACATTGGCCGGGTGGAGCGGATCGCCGCCGGAGAGCGAGAGCCCGCGCCGTTTGATGCGGCTGTCGTTGAGATCCGCAATAACGCGATCGCTCATCGCCTCATCGAACGGCTTGCCGCCGTCAAGGCGCCAGGTGCTCTGGTTGTAGCAGCCGGGGCACTGATGTTCGCAGCCCGAGACAAACAGGGTGGCACGGGTGCCGGGGCCGTTGATCACATCAACCGGATAGTATTGGTGGTAGTGCATCGCTTGTTTCCTGCCTTGTTCACGGGACTGCGGCATGACTGCCGCCCTCCAATGAAAATGGCCCCTTGAGTCAGGGGCCAGCTCTTCATCATTGCAGCGCTCACATGTGTTTGACGCGGCGCTTCACCTCTTCCTGCTTGCCCGCATTGAAAGGGCGTGCATCCGGGCTGCCGAGGTAGCCACAGACACGGCGGGTCACCGACACCTTGGCGGGATCGTGGTTGCCGCAGCGCGGGCAGGTAAAGCCCTTGGAGGTGCACTCAAACTCGCCGGTAAAGCCGCAGTCGTAGCACTCGTCGATGGGGGTGTTGGTACCGTAGTAGGGCACCTTGTCATAGCTGTAATCCCAGACGTTTTCGAGCGCTTCCAGATTGTGCTGGATATTGGGGTACTCGCCGTAGCAGATGAAACCGCCGCTGGCGATGGGCGGATAGGGCGCCTCGAAGTCCAGCTTGTCGTAGGGGTTGACCTGCTTCTCCACATCGAGGTGGAAGCTGTTGGTGTAGTAGCCCTTGTCGGTCACACCCGGCACCACGCCAAACTCTTTGGCATCGATGCGGCAGAAGCGGGAGCAGAGGTTCTCGCTCGGGGTGGAGTAGAGGCTGAAGCCGTAGCCGGTCTCCTCCTTCCACTCATCGGTCGCGGCCTTGAGCCGCTCGATGATGGCGATGGCCTTCTGTTGCAACTCGGCGCTGTCGAACAGGTGTACCGAGTCACCAAACAGAGCGTTGATGGTCTCGTGTACCCCGATGTAGCCCAGGGAGATGGAGGCACGGCCGTTCTTGAAGATCTCGCTGACGTTGTCGTCGGCCTTGAGGCGCACACCGCAGGCCCCTTCCATATAGAGGATGGGGGCGACCCGCGCCTTGACCCCGTCGAGACGTTCGATGCGATACATCAGCGCCTTCTTGGCCACCCGCAGAGCGGCGTCCAGCTTGTCCCAGAAATCCGCTTCATCGCGGGATTTCAGGGCAATGCGCGGCAGGTTGAGGCTCACCACGCCGAGGTTGTTGCGACCTTCGTGGATCAGCTCGCCATTCTCCTCGTAGGCACCGAGGAAAGAGCGGCAGCCCATGGGGGTCTTGAAGGAGCCGGTCACCTTCACCACCTGGTCGTAGTTGAGGATATCCGGGTACATCCGCTTGGAAGCGCACTCCAGCGCCAGCTGCTTGATGTCGTAGTTGGGATCGCCCTGCTTGTGGTTGAGACCATCCCTGATGGCGAACACCAGTTTCGGGAACACGGCGGTCTTCTTGTTCTTGCCAAGGCCGGCGATGCGGTTGCTGAGGATGGCACGCTGGATCATCCGCGACTGCCAGCTGTCGCCCAGGCCGAAGCCGAAGGTAACGAACGGGGTCTGGCCGTTGGCGGTGTGCAGGGTGTTGACTTCATACTCCAGCGACTGGAAGGCGTCGTAGCACTCCTTCTCGGTGCGGGCCATGGCGTAGGCTTCCACATCGGCAATGCCCCACTCTTCGGCCACTTCACGGTGCTTCTGCCAGCTGATGGTCACATAGGGGGCCAGTACTTCATCGATGCGGTTGATGGTGGTGCCGCCATAGATGTGGCTGGCCACCTGAGCGATGATCTGGGCAGTGACCGCGGTGGCGGTGCTGATCGATTTCGGGGTATCGATCTCCGCATTGCCCATCTTGAAGCCGTGAGTCAGCATCCCCTGCAGATCGATCAACATGCAGTTGAACATCGGGAAGAAGGGGGAGTAGTCGAGATCGTGGAAGTGCAGATCGCCGCTCTCGTGGGCCTGAACCACATCACGGGGCAGCATGTGGCTGGTGGCATAGTGCTTGGCGACGATACCGGCCAGCAGGTCGCGCTGGGTCGGGATCACCTTGGAGTCCTTGTTGGCGTTCTCGTTGAGCAGGGCCGCGTTGGTCTGCTCGACCAGACCACGGATCTCCTGCGCCAGACGACCGCGCGCCTCGCGGGCCTGATCCCGATCGTGACGATATTCGATATAGGCGCGGGCAATGACCTTGTCATCGGAGGCCATCAGGTGGTTTTCAACCAGACGCTGGATCTCGTGGATATCAACCTCACCACGCCCCTCCAGCTCCTGACTCACCGCGCTTGAGATATGCTGTGCCAGTGCCGGATTGGCCTGATTGACCGCTTCCGCAGCACGACTGACCGCCTCGCTAATCAACTGGGCATTGAATGGTGCGCGACAGCCGTCACGTTTGATCACAACCGGTTTCATGAATTTTCCCCGTTAAAAGGCCAGGCAATCTGCTCTGGGCTTACCCTTGTTGGTTCCCCTCCAACGTCTCGTCCTGGACGCAAACAAATTCAGCCGAGGCTTGACAAGCCTGGGCTGAAGAGAGGAAGGGAACAGCTTATACACAGCTTAATAACACAACATATAGGTATTTAAAATGAATGCAGCCCTATATGTGGTGTCTATTAGGCACCAAAGCAGGTAGTCATTTATTGATCCAAAACAGGTTTTACAGCGAGTGGGACAGTTCACGACCAACCAATAAAAGCCTCAAACAAGGCCATCCTCAACGGTGGTGCGGGCTGGCGTCCGATCTGCCCAAGCAGAAAAAAATTCGCAGTAAACACTCTGGATGGCGGAGTGACAGTGCCAAGCAAAACCACTCATACTGAGCGGGTAGAGACGACTGTTCGACACAGGACACCCCATGCGTAAATCCCTCTTGCTGCTACTGCTGACTACCCTATCCCTGCCTGTGTGGGCAGCCCGAATACTGGTGATCAGCAGCTACCACCCCGACTATCTGTGGGACATCAGTTACAACCAGGGGCTGGTGGATGGTCTCAAGGAGAAACACCAGATCAGCCACTTCTACATGGATACCAAGCGCCGGCCACGGGAAGAGTTCGACGGGATCGCCCAACAGGCAATCGCTTTCTACCTCAAGAGCAAACCGGATATTGTGGTGCTCGGCGATGACAACGCCATCAACTATCTCGCCAGCGAGATCTCGTCCCTCGGTACCCCCGTCGTCTTTCTCGGCATGAACGAAAATCCCCGGCTCAAGGGCTTTGTTGGCCATCCCAAGATCACCGGCGTGCTGGAACGCCCGCTGCTCAAACGCAATATCAGCGAGATGAGCCAGATGATGGGCGGTCTCAGCAAAGCACTGGTACTGTTTGATTCCAGCAATGTGGCCCTCACCGCCATCGAGGATGAGTTCAAAACCCAGACCGAGCTGCGCGTCGGCCAGACCCGGGTCTACAGCCAGCTGCTCGGCGAGTATGACCTCTGGCAGGAGGCGGTACTCAACAGCAAGAAAAACGGCTATGGCGCCATCTTCCTCGGTCTCTACCACACGCTGCTGGATGAAAATGGCAAGCATGTGAATGAGAAAACGGTACTGGAGTGGACCAGCCGGCACAGTCCGGTGCCGGTTTTCTGCTTCTGGGAGTTCACCGTGGGCAAAGGGATGGCCATCGGTGGCCTGGTGCTCGATGGCAAAGATCAGGGGCTGCAAGCGGCGGCGCTCATCAACAACATACTGGCAGGTGCATTGCCCAAAACCCTCTCCCCCCGGGCGGCCCTGCGTGGCGAGTATGTCTTCAGCAAGAGCGAAGTGGCCCGCTGGCACCTCACAGTGCCGGAGAAGTGGCGCAACAAGATCCTCTGGCGTGAATAACACCCAATAAAAGAGAACCCGGCCATGCCGGGTTCTCTTTTTATCTCAGCCTGCGGGCCACTCAGCCCTGCAACGCCTGTTGCAGCTCCTCTTCGCTCCAGACGGTGATACCCAGCTCCTGCGCCTTGGCGAGCTTTGAACCAGCCGCCTCCCCCGCGACCAGCACATCGGTTTTGGCTGACACAGAGCCAGCCACCTTGGCTCCCAGCGCCTGCAGTGCCGCCTTGGCATCGTTGCGCGACAAGGTGGTCAGGGTGCCGGTCAGCACGAAGGTTTTGCCGGCAAAGGGTTGCTCCGCGGCCTCTTTCTTCTCGATGGCCGGCCAGTTGATGCCGGCAGCCAGCAAGGCTTCAAGCACCTCCACGTTATGGGGCTGACGCAAGAAGTAGTAGACATGCTTGGCCACCACATCGCCCACGTCGGCCACTTCGAGCAGTTGCTCCACCGAGGCTGCACGCAGGGCATCCAGGGTGAGGAAGTGGTTGGCAAGATTGAGCGCAGTAGCCTCCCCCACTTCGCGGATCCCCAGGGCAAACAGGAAGCGCGGCAGGGTGGTGCTGCGCGCCGCATCGATGGCGGCTACCAGATTGAGTGCCGATTTTTGCCCCATCCGCTCAAGCCCGGCCAGCTGGAGGGCATTGAGGCTGAACAGATCAGCGGGAGTCTTTACCAGCCCCTTGTCTACCAGCTGCTCAACAATCTTGTCGCCAAGGCCGTCCACATCCATGGCACGACGGGCGGCGAAGTGCTTGATCGCCTCCTTGCGCTGCGCCTCGCAGAACAGGCCGCCGGAGCAGCGGGCAACCGCCTCTCCTTCCAGCCGCTCCACTGCCGAGCCACAGACTGGGCACTCGGTCGGGAAGAGAATTTCGCGCGCATCAACAGGGCGCTGTGCCTCGACCACAGCCACGATCTGCGGGATCACATCCCCTGCCCGGCGCACGATCACGGTATCACCGACCATGACGCCAAGGCGCTCGATCTCGTCGGCGTTGTGCAAAGTGGCGTTGGAGACAGTCACGCCGCCGACAAACACCGGTTTGAGCTTGGCCACCGGCGTCACGGCGCCAGTACGGCCAACCTGAAACTCGACATTCTCAAGCAGAGTCATCTCTTCCTGCGCCGGGAACTTGTGGGCGGTCGCCCAGCGCGGGGCACGTGCCACAAAGCCGAGCTCCTCCTGCAGAGCGATGGCATCCACCTTGTAGACCACGCCGTCGATCTCGTAAGGCAGCTCGCCACGGCGGGCCAGAATGTCGTCGTGGAACGCCTGACAACCGGCGGCCCCCTCTTTGAGTTTCACCTCGGGACTAAGCGGTAGCCCCCACTCCTTGAGCTGATTGAGGCGACCGAAGTGAGAGCCACCGAGCTGCTCGCCGCCGACACCGACGCCGTAGGCGTAAAAGCTCAGGGGACGGCTGGCAGTGATACGTGAATCGAGCTGACGCAGGCTGCCGGCGGCGGCGTTACGCGGGTTGACGAACACCTTCTCGCCTGCGGCCAGCGCCTTGGCGTTCATCGCCTCGAAACCAGCCTTGGGCATAAACACTTCGCCACGCACCTCAAGCCGCTCGGGCCAACCAGAGCCCCGCAATGCGAGCGGAATGGCCTTGATGGTACGCACGTTCTCGGTGATCTCCTCACCGGTAGCGCCATCGCCCCGGGTCGCGGCCTGCACCAGCTGACCATTTACATAGAGCAGGCTCACCGCCAAGCCATCAAGCTTGGGCTCGCAGCAGAACTCGAAACGCACTTCACGCTTGAGGCGATCACTCATGCGCTGTTCAAAGGCCAGCAGCTCTTCGCTGCTAAAGACGTTGTCCAGACTCAGCATAGGGATCTCGTGACGCACCTGTCTGAAGGCAGTCAGCGGCTGGCCACCCACCCGCACGCTCGGGGAAGCCGAGGTTTTCAGCTCGGGGTGGTCAGCCTCCAGCGCGATCAGCTCGCGCATCAGACGGTCGTATTCGGCGTCCGGTACGGTCGGGTTATCCAGCACATAGTACTGATGACCATATTCGGTTAGCAGCTCACACAGTTGACGGTGGCGGGAGAGGATGTCGCTCATGAAAAAGTCTCGAAGTGTGATTAAAAATCTGGCCCGGGGTAGAAACAAAAATGCGGTACCTGGGTACCGCACTTTGATTCATTCGACCCGCGTGGCGTATTAGTCGCGGCTGGCCTCGTAAGCAGCCAGCTCATGACGGTAACGGGCGATAGTCTCGTCACTCAGCGGGCTGCGCTCCATATCGGTCAGCATGGCATCGAGATCGCTGGCCAGCTGATCGGCTGCCTGCAGCATGTCCTCGAAGGCAAACGCGGCATTGCTGCGCAGGGGCAGCTGCATGAACAGGGAGACACCCGGCGTGGTGAACTGCTCCATCCGATAGGGATTGAAAGTACCCGGCTTGACCATGTTGATCATGGAGAAGAGCACTTCACCCTTGCCGTTGGCATCTTCGTGGCGGTGGAAGATATCCATCTCGCCAAACTTGAAGCCAAGCGCCATCAGGGAGGAGAGCAGGGTCGCCCCTTGCAGCTCGTGGCCCGGACGTCCCATCAGGTTGATGACATAAACGTCTTGCCAAATCTTCTCGACCGGCTGGGCAGCAACGCGCGGCTCTTCGACCGGCGCTTCGTAGACCGGCTCCTCATACACGGGCTCGGGAGCAACGTGACGGGGCTGCGGCTTGTATTCGGGTTCGGCAGCGCGCACCGGCTCGGCACGCACGCTCTCGTTGCGCGCACCAAAAGTCGGCGCAGTTGCATAGGCTGGCTCGACCAGCGGCTCGTCATCCTGAACCTGCATGACAGGCTCACGCTGGGGACGGGAGCGGTAAACCGGGGTACGACGATTGACCTGCGCCGGCTTGCGCACGGGTGCAGCAGGCTCTTCCTCTACCACTTCGGGCTGAGGCTCATCGTATGCTTCCTCTTCTTCATAGACAGGAGGCGGCGGGGGAACCGGACGGGCAGCAGGCTTGCGCACAACGGGTGGCGGCAGATCGTCCTCGTCATCTTCATCATCAAAGGCGGGCAATGAGGAGCGACGGCTGAGTTCCGGCTGGCGGCTCTCTTCGTCACGATGGAGCTTGGGCTCGGCGCGACGACCACTGCTGACCACACGCACCTGACCGATGCCATCGCTGTCGAACGCATCATCGTCACGATTACGTGACTTGGACTCCATCCGGCCAAGCGGTTTCTCTTTGATCGGTGCCTGACGATTCTTTTTGTTGCTCCACAACCCGTGAATGAGCAATGCCGCAATAGCAATACCGCCCAGGGCAACCAAGATGTAACGCAATTCCTGCATTAGCTGCTTCTCTTTCTAGTTTTGCTCAGCCAAAGCGACGGCTTCACCGATATCGACCGACACAATGCGAGAAACTCCGGGCTCTTGCATTGTGACGCCAACCAGCTGCTCAGCCATCTCCATGGAGACCTTATTATGACTGATGTAAACGAACTGTACTGTGCTCGACATCTCTTTGACAAGAGAACAGAAGCGACCGACGTTCACTTCATCGAGCGGTGCATCCACCTCATCCAGCAGACAAAAAGGTGCTGGATTGAGTCTGAAGATGGCAAAAACCAGCGCAAGTGCGGTTAACGCCTTCTCCCCCCCGGAAAGCAGGGCAATGGTAGCATTCTTCTTACCCGGAGGTCTCGCCATGATGCTCACTCCGGCCTCCAAAAGATCATCGGAGGTGAGCTCAAGCCAGGCACTGCCCCCACCAAACACTTTTGGAAAGAGGGATTTTAAATCTTCGTTGACCTTATCGAAAGTGTCCCGGAAGCGTATTTGTGTCTCTTTATCAATTCTTTTAATGGCTTGGCTCAAGGTTTCCAGCGCTTGCTCAAGATCCTGGCACTGGTTTTCCAGATACGTTGCTCGCGTTTTCGCCTCTTCGTACTCTTCCAGCGCAGCCAGGTTAATGGCGCCAAGTGCCTCCACTTGCGTCTCCAGCGTCTGGATCTCCTGGCGCAGCTTGCCGCGATCAGCGGCAATCAGCACCGCCTGATCGAGATCCACCAGTCGAACCCCCAGCTCTTCGAACTGCTCGTGCAGCCCTTGCCGGCGGGTGAGGTTGCGCTCGCGCTCAAGGCGCAGGGTCGCCAGCTTCTCCTGCAGCACCACCAGCTGCTTGTGATCGGCGCTGCGCGCCTGATCCAGCTCGCTCAATTGACGTTCCAGCTCCGCCAGCCGTTGATGGCAGGCGAGTTGCTGCGCCTCCAGATTGCGCTGCTCCGCCAGCAAAGGGGCGAGATCAGGAATCGCTTCGTTCTCCGGGTTCTTGAGTCCGGCCAGCTCCAGTCCGAGCCTTGCCAACTCCTCCTCACCAAGCGCAATCAGTTGGCGCAGGTTGCCAAGCTCAAGCTGTAAACGCTGACAGGTCGCCTGCTGCTGCTCGCGCCGCCCGCGTGTATCTTCCTGTGCTCGCTCGCAGCGCCCCAACAAATCCTGAGCCGCCTGCAACGCTTCGCTCAGAGGCTCGCCCTGCTCCTGCAACTCGGCCAGACGCGCCTCTTCGAGCCCCAGCTGTTGCTCGGTCTCGGCCAGCCGCTGCGCCTCTTCTGCCTGCTCTTTATCGAGGCGGAGCAACTCTTCGCCAAGCTGGCCGAGCCGCTGCAACCGCTCTTGTCGCTGACCTTGTTGCAAGCTCCAGGCTTCGCGCAGTTGCTGCCATTTTTGCTCCTGCTCGCGCAGGGTTCGCTGCGACAACTCCTGCGCATTAACGATGCGTGCCCGCCGTTCATCGGCTGCTGCCAGCTGCTCGCTCAATTGTGCCAGCGCGTCGGCTACAGCGCGTTGCTCGGTGTGCAACCGCTCACGTTCACCCAGCAGCGCCATGGTACCGAGCGCAGCGCCCTGTCCAATATCCGCCCAGTTCGGCCCCAACCAGTCGCCAGCAGGAGTCAGTACCGACTCACCGGCCAGCAGGGTTGGCTGGCGAGCCTGCGCCTCTTCCCTGTCATCGGCCAACCAGATGGCGTTGAGGAAGGCGGGAACGTGATCACCGCTGATCAAGGAGGCCAGGGTGCCAGGAACGGCTGGCAGTGCCGGGCCAATCCAGAGTCCGCCCAAAGCCGGATTGCACTCATCCGCAGGGGTCGCGGTGAGCCAGCGGCCCAGCACCTTGTCGAGCGCCTGTGCCCATTCGGGGGCAACTTGCAGCCGATCCGCCAGAGTCGCCCCCTCCATCTGCTCGCCAAGGATCTGATCCAGCGTCGTCAGGCGCGCCTCCAGTTCCCGTAGCAACCCCTGCTGCTGGCTGTGGGCCAGTTTGAGCGCTTCATGCTCCTCAATGGCCTGCGCAAGCTGCGCCGCCAGCTCCTCGGCTGCCGCCCGGCCCAACTCCAGTTCCCCCCCCAGCGTATCGAGGGCCGGTTGCAGATCGGCATCCTCTGCGCCGATGGGGCCGGAGCGCTCATCCTCCAGCTTGAGGCGGGCAAGTCGGGTTTTGGCTTGCAGCTCATGCAGGCCACCGAGCCGGGCCCGGGTCTGGTTTAGCTCGCCCTGCAGTCGGGTCACCTGCTGCTGCCACTGTTGCTGCTGCTGGCGGGTCTGCTCAAGCTGCTCGCTGGCTTGCAGTCGGGCTTCTTGCTGCTCGGTGAGCAACTGCTCACACTGCTCCAGCCGCGCCTCTTCCAGCTCGCTTCTTAGCACGCCTTCAGTCAGCTGCTCCTGCTGGCTCGCCAGCTGCGCCTTGCGGCTGGTGATGCGCTCCCCGAGAGCCAGGGTGCGCGCCTGCAAGTCACGGCCAAGCTCGCTCTGGTGCAGCTGTTGCTGTTCAAGGCGGGCGATGGCCTGCCCACCAAGAAAAATCTGTTGTTGCCGATTGGCTTGCTCGGCCTGCGCCTCCTGCCGGGCCACCGAGAGGGTGACGTGGCGTCCCTCGTCGGCGGTGCGCTTGGCATCGAGCGCTGCCAATGCCTGTTCGACCTGCGCCAGCTCGCTCTTGGCCTCGCCAAGACGAGTCTCCAGTGCCCACAGCTCGGAGCCAATCAACTCGGAGCGAGCAGCCCGCGAACGGCTCTTGAGCTGTTTGTAGCGCTCTGCGGTTTCGGCCTGCGCCTTGAGGTGGTCGAGACGGGAGCCCAGCTCGCCGCGGATATCGCCCAGACGCTCCAGATTCTCCTGGGTATGGCGAATACGCTGTTCGGTTTCGCGGCGCCGCTCCTTGTAACGGGAGACGCCAGCCGCCTCCTCCATAAAGAGCTTGAGATCGGCGGGACGGGACTCCACCAGCCGGCTGACAGTGCCCTGCTCGATGATGGCGTAACTGCGGGGTCCGAGGCCGGTACCGAGGAAGAGGTCGGTCACATCCTTTCGACGGCACTTCTGGCCATTGATCTGATAGTGGTTGGTGCCGTCACGCAGCACTTCGCGACGCACCGAGATCTCGGTAAAGCGGCCGAACTCGCCGGGCACCCGGTTATGGGGATTGTCGAACACCAGCTCGACCGAGGCGCGGGCATGGGCGGTGCGGTTGACGGAGCCGTTGAAGATGACATCCGTCATGTTCTCGCCGCGCAGATGGCGGGCCGAACTCTCGCCAAGCACCCAGCGCACAGCGTCGATCACGTTGGATTTGCCACAGCCATTGGGCCCGACCACTGCGGTCATGTCGGCATTGAGCTCGATGCGGGTCGGCTCGACAAACGACTTGAAGCCGGCGAGTTTGATCAGTTTCAGACGCATGGCGACCTGTATCAGTGGCTAAATAAAGGGGAGGCGGGCAGGCGACTTTACCAAATCAAAAGCTTGTTTGTAATATGCTGACTGTCTTCCCATGCACAGATGGAGCTCATATGAGCCAATCACCCCATATGGTCAAAGCGTCAATCAGCGGTGCAGATTACTTCCTGCGCGGTTTTTCCCTCATCCGCCAGCCCGGCATCCGCACCTTCGTGCTGATCCCCCTGCTGGTCAACTTCGTGCTGTTCGCCGGCGCCTTCTATGCTCTGCTGTTGCAACTCGACAGCCTGTTCGCCTGGCTGCACCAGCAGATCCCGGCCTGGCTAAACTGGCTGGACTACTTGCTCTGGCCAATCGCCCTCATCACCATACTGGTGGTCTTCTCCTTTATCTTCAGCTCGGTCGCCAACTGGATTGCCGCCCCTTTCAACGGGCTGCTGGCTGAAAAGGTGGAGCAGATCCTGACCGGCGAGGCGCCCAACGACAGCGGCATGCTCGATATCGTCAAGGATGTGCCGCGCACCTTCGGTCGCGAGTGGAAGAAGCTCAAGTACTACCTGCCCAAGGCGATCGGCTGTCTCATCCTCTTTCTTATTCCCGTGGTCGGCCAGACTTTAGCCCCCGTGATCTGGTTCCTGTTCAGCGCCTGGATGATGGCGATCCAGTACATCGACTATCCGTTCGACAACCACAAGATCGACTTTATCACCATGCGCGATGCCTTGAAGCAGCGCCGTGGCCAGTGCCTCAGCTTTGGCGCTTTGGTGACCCTCTTCTCCGCCATTCCGGTGGTGAACCTGTTCGTGATGCCGGTCGCCATCTGTGGCGCCACCGCCATCTGGGTCGATCACTACCCGCAGGAGCAGCTGCGCCGCTGATCCTCAAACGGTGATTAAAAAGGCACCTATTAAGGTGCCTTTTTGCATTTTCGCATGAATTAAAATAATGGATATATTGCTTTGCTTGTCCCATATAGTCCGAGTTGTTAGGATGCTCGCCTTTCTCGTACCCTGGGATATCTCATGTTACATGCACTCTTCTTGCTGGGCCTGGTGGCCGAAGGGATGACTGGTGCGCTGGCAGCAGGCCGGCGACGGATGGATCTGTTTGGTGTGGTGATCATTGCCTCGGCAACCGCCATCGGCGGCGGTACCATCCGCGATGTGCTGCTGGGGCACTATCCCCTGCTCTGGGTCGAGCATCCGGAATATGTGCTGCTTGTCGCGGGCTCGGCCATGGCCGGGGTCATCTCGGCGCCGCTGATGCGCTACCTCGGCAAGCTCTTTATGGCGCTCGATGCGCTGGGTCTGGTGGTCTTCTCCATTTTCGGCGCAGCAAGGGCACTGGAGATGGGGCATAGTGCCGGCATCGCCTGCATCATGGCGGTCGTGACCGGGGTCTTTGGCGGGGTGCTGCGGGATCTGCTCTGCCAACGCATTCCACTGGTGTTTCGCCGCGAGCTCTATGCCGCCATTTCCCTCATCACGGCTGCCCTCTATTGCCTGGCGCTGGATCAGGGGCTGCCGACCAACTGGGCGGCCTTTGGGGCGATTGGCATCGGCTTTGTGTTGCGCCTCCTGGCGGTTCGCTTCAAGTGGGGATTGCCCACCTTCAACTACCAATACGCAACCCACTGAGTACGCCAGCTTTTGGCGAGACAGCCCGGATTGCGGACAACAAAAAAGCGCCGGTATGGCGCTTTTTTCATGGGCTCTTGCAGCCTCAGTTAATCCCTTCCGAACTGAAGAAGGTCGCCTTGTCGGCGATGAAGCGGATCTTGATGTTCTTGCCATCACTACCCCAGATACAGCTGGTGGTACCCAGTGCATCGTCACAACGCTCGGCTTTGCCAAGAATGGCGCTGGCCTCGGCGTAGCTCATCCCCATCTTCAGTTTGTCGTAGTTGTCGCGGTTGAGCTTGCTGCAACCGGTCAATGCCAGGGCGATCAGGATCCCCGTTACCAGACGTTTCATCTGTCTCTCCTCTCTCAATCATTGGAGCCTAACAGGTTGGCCCGGGTGATCACCAGCTTCGTACAGGGCCGGTATCGAGGTGAACGAAGTTGTCATGGGGGTAGTAGCCGACGCCACCGACCTTGAGATGGAGCGCAGCCTTGCGCAGATTGGCCAGCTGAACGCCGGGAATGCGCACATCGACCGCCTGCCCCAGAGTGTGGTAGCTATGCTTGGCAACCCCGCGGCTTCTGCGGCGCTTCTGGCGATTGGTCGCCGGAGCCCGATAACCGGAGATGAGCTGGATCTCCCCTCGCCGTCCCAGTTTGTGCTGCAGCAGGAAGAGCTGATCGAACAGCTTGGTATCGATGTCGAACACTTCGTTGCAACGATAGTCACGGAAGATATGGTTCAGTTCGGCCAGCCCGTCATTGAGATAGCGGCCATTCTCCCAATAACTGACCCTTGCCCGCTCACCGGTGTTGAGATTGAAAAAGCTCAGTTCACGACCAGTGGTACTGCGGCTTGCCAGCGCCGGGAAAGAGACCAGCGAGCTACCCAGCAGGCAACCGGCTCCCAGCAACAGGCGACGACGACTTATCTCTTGTTCCAGCATAAGGGGTCCGTCCATCGCAGATTCAAGCGACATGGTTGAATAAAGATTGTTCAATGAATTCGGTTCAGGCGCTTGAAACTACCTCCCGACCGGGATCATGTCAAACCTCTCTCGCCCATGAAAAAGCCCGGCCATGGCCGGGCTTTTCACTCTGTGGCAGGGATCACAGCAGACGGCTCTGGAAGCTGACCCGATCAAATCCGTAGATGTCATTGCGCAGTTGCTGACGACCATCTTCGTCGATCCAGCTGCTCCAGTAGACGGTAAAGACCGGGATCGGCTTGGTCAGCGGCAACCACTTGGTCTCGCTCTCCTTGAGGATCGACGCCACCTTGTCCGGCTGGTAGCGGGAGTCAGCCAGCAACAGTTCGGCCAGATCATCGGCATGCTCGACCCGGATACAACCCGAGCTGAAGGCGCGAGCCCCCTGCTCAAACAGGGATTTGCGTGGAGTCGAGTGGAGGTAGATGGCCTCGTTGTTGGGCAGGTAAAACTTGTAGCGACCGAGCGCGTTGTGATCGCCCGGCTTTTGCCGCAGACGATAAGGGAAACCGGCGGCCAGCGCCTGACGCCACCCCTCTTCGGTGAACTGGACCGGATTGCCCTCGCCATCGATCACATCGAACTGCTCACGACTCAGATAGGCAGGATCGCGACTCAGCTTGGGCAAAATATCCTTGCTCAGAATGGAGCGCGGCACATGCCAGGAGGGGTTGAGCACGATGGAACGAATTTCGCTGGCGAGGATGGGCGTAGCACGCTGCTCCTTGCCGACGATGACCCGGCTGGTAAAGACCTCGTTACCGGACTCCACCACGCTCAGGCGATAGTCAGGAATGTTGACCAGCACATAACGGGGCTTGCTCAGCTGATCGACCAGATCACGGCGCCAGAGGTTACGCAGCAGCAGGCTGGCACGAACTTGCGGCCCGGTATTGAGCCAGGAGCGGGTCTGACGGCCGATCACGCCATCGGCGGTCAGGCCGTGACGACGCTGGAACTGCTTGATGGCCTGCTCGGTATCAGCGTCATAGATGGCATCGCTGTGCCTGGGCGCGCTATCTCCCAACTCGTTGAGCATGGTACGGATCTGGCCAAGCTCGTCAGAGCTCTCGCCGGCACGCAGGGTCGGCATGTCGAGGGTGGGCCACTTGTTGGCCATCGGCATCGCCAAAAGCTTGTGGACCTTCTCCCGAACCGCATCATATTCAGCCACCTGAGGGCGCAGCGATTTCACCTGAGTGAGCAGGTCATCATCGCTTGGTTTGGTGACCACGGGACGGTTCAGGTCGAACTTGAGCGTCTTCATCTGTTCCCGGGAGACCAGATCCATCGAGCGCCAGGCATACTGAAAGCGACCCAGCTTGGCGAACGCTTCATCATAAATAGCGCCCCGCGCCGCAGCAGGAGTTGCCTGCATCCGTCGCCAGAGCTTGAAGAAATCGGGATGGAGCTGGGCAAGTACCGCTTCCTGCAGCTGCTGCTCCAACTCGATACGGGCCTGTTCGGCCTTGCTGCCCTGATACCAGTCATGCTGGGTTTTGCTGGCAGCGACTACCACCTGTGCCTCGGCCGCATGCACTACTCCGGCAGGCAAACAGCCAAACCAGACCAGATTGGCAAGTGCCAGCCAATACTTCATCCCCATGGATACCTCAAAACGATGTGTTCACTCTGTCAGACCCTCTGGTCCGGCTGCTCATGATGCGTGAATGGCTATCACTTTGCCAGCACCCCGGAACATAGCACCACCAGATAATTTCATTGTCATTGATTGAATCGCAATCGGCCAATTCACCCGTTGCTGCTAACGGAAGAACCAACTTCTGGCCGCCAATCGCCATATAAAAGCCAGCTGCTCACCAGTGCTGCACCGACATGCGTAAAGCCGCTACAGAGCAGGCGGTCAACCAGTGTGTGATGACCACGTCTTGGCACCCAAAACGCATCAGGTTTATCGACTGCCACCTCGACTGACTGAAGGGGTAAGCAGGTAAAAAAGGGGCTCATATCAGTGCTATTGGAACTATCAGTAACGCCAGTGACGCCATCCGCAAGAAAATGACGCAGCAAACAGCACCATTTTCTTATGCCAAAGAGAAGCATTCCTTTGTAATCAGCCACTTCCATAATGTTTGTTTTATCAACAAACAGTCGCATAGGGTTTGGAGCATCGCGCAAAAGGGGTTAATATGTGACCAAATATTTTTTTGTGATCCACTATGCTTTTTTTGCAATTGGATTAGCATATGCGCGAGATCTGCCTACCAATTTCAGTCAGGCGTAGAGAGTGATATGACGTATAAAAAGTTTGGTTTTCTGACCGCCATCCTGGCGCTGAGCGGTTTCTATCTTTACACCCTCTATCTGGCGGCTCACCCCAACGTGAGTCTGGCCTACCGACTCTATTATCTGGAGGGGAAAACCCGTTTCTGGGAACACAACTCCAGCATGACCTACCTGCCGGGCAACGAGCTCAACCTCACCAAGCCGAGCCGTTTCCTGTCGAGCGAAGGCTGGGCTAAAAAGCCGAGCGAAGAAGGCACCCAGCTGAGCGGCAAGGGCGGCCTCTACTTCGTGCTGCCCAAGCAGGCTGCCAATCCGGAAGAGCTGACCATCCACGCTCGCGTCAACAGCCCGCAAGCGGGGGCTCTGCTGCAGGTAGCGCTCGGTCACGACTTTACCACCACGGTCAAACTGGCCAAGGCCGGGATTAACGAAATCCGCCTCAGCCTGCCGGGGGATTCACTCACCGCAGACCCCAAGCGCCCCAATTTTCTGGCGCTCTCGGCACCAACCCCCATCAACGTTCAATCAGTGCGCCTGACCGTTGCCCAGTGATATTTGCCCTGAACACCGTTTTATAAAAACTACTATCCAATAAGGACGTTCTTATGTCGTATCCAGATTTTCGACTCTCTCTGGTCGTTCCCGTTTACAACGAGGAAGAGAGCATCGATGCCTTCATCAACGCGATAGACAACGAACTGGCCCCGCTGAAAGACCAGCTTGAAATTGTATTCGTCAACGATGGCAGCCGTGACCGCACCCGTGAAGTGGTCGAGCAGGCCATCGCCCGCGATCCCCGCGTAACCCTGGTCAACCTGGCCCGCAACTTTGGTAAAGAGGCAGCCCTCACCGCCGGTCTGCATCAGGCCAAAGGCGATGCCATCGTGCCGATGGACGTGGATCTGCAGGATCCTCCCGCCCTGATCCTGGAGTTCGTCAAACTGTGGCAAACCGGTGACTACGACACCGTCTACGGCATCCGCGTCGATCGCAGCGCCGATACCCCGATGAAGCGCCTGACTGCCGGCGGCTTCTACCGCTTTTTCAACGCCCTCTCCACCAGCACCAAGCTGCCGGAGAACGCCGGTGACTTCCGCCTGATCGACCGCAAGGTGGTTGAGGCTATCAAGCAACTGCCCGAGCGCAACCGCTTCATGAAGGGGCTGTTTGCCTGGGCCGGTTTCCGTGCCGTTGGCGTTCCCTACGAGCGTCCCGCCCGTCATGCCGGCGAGACCAAGTTCAACTACTGGAAACTGTGGAACTTCGCCCTCGACGGTCTGCTCAGCTTCTCCAGCTGGCCGCTGCGGGTGTGGAGCTATGTGGGCGTGAGCGTCTCGCTGGTTGCCTTCCTCTACATCCTGAAAATCATCACCCAGGTGCTCTTCTTCGGTATCGACGTACCGGGTTATGCCTCTCTGATGTCGGTGGTGCTGTTCCTCGGCGGTATCCAGCTGCTGTCCCTCGGTATCATCGGCGAGTATATCGGCCGCATGTTCGTGGAGGTGAAACAGCGCCCTGTCTACCTCATCGAGGGAGTCTACGGCCAGTACGCCAAGGAGGCGGGCAACAAGCAGGATGACGAGCAACAAGAGCAGCAGGAGCAAGCGTCCTGATGATCTCCCGCGAGGAATTCTGGCGGCTGGTTCGTTTCGGTTTTGTCGGCGGGGGGGCTACCCTCGTCGATCTGGGCACCTCCATCGCCCTGTTTCACACCTGGCCAACCATCTCCGAACATCTGGTGACGACACTGGCTTTTGCCGTCGCCTTCTGGTTTTCGTTCTTCGGTCACCGTTACATCACCTTCCAGAAGCAGGGAGCCGCCAGCAAGTTTCTGCTGGTCGCCCTCTTCTCGCTGGCGGTGCGTAACCTGATCCTGAGCGGTCTGCTGTTTGCGGGTCTCTCCGGTCTCGTCCCGGTGGTTATTGCCACCCTGACCGTCACTGTACTCACCTACATCCTCTCTCGCGTCTGGGTTTTTGCCTGATGAATGACATGACCAATACCGCTTCCCTGCCCGGGGACAGCCTCCCCTATCGCCCGTCACTGCGCATCAGCGGCCGTGACTGGCTGATGATCATTGCCGCCTTCGTGCTGAGCCGTGTTGCCCTCTATGGCATGGGTTACTTCGGTGTCCAGCTCTATGGCACTCCCGGTATCGGGCCACTGCAAGCCTATTGCCAGTTCGACTGCGTCTGGTTCCAGCGCATCATCGAAAACGGCTACGACCTCTACCCGCGCTGGCTGAGCAAGGGCAATGCGGCCAACTGGGCCTTCATGCCGCTCTATCCGATGGTCTCCGGCGCCATCTCCAACCTGCTCAATGTCGAGAGCCTGATCGGCCTCATCATTGTCGCCAACGCCTCCTTCTTCGCCAGCCTGCCGCTGATGCTGCTGGTGCTGCGCCAGCTCAAGCTGGGTGATGACACCGCACGTTTCGGCGTCTGGCTGCTGGCCTTCTCCCCCTTCTCCGCCTACTTCGTCTCCGGTTATACCGAGTCGACCTTTATGGCGCTGATGCTGGGGATGTTCCTGTTTGCCTACCGGCAGCAGTGGCTGATGGTGGCACTGCTCGGAGTGTTCATCTCCGCCACCCGCAACCTGGGTGTGATGATGGTCTTCCCGGTGCTGATCCTGGCGCTGCAGGCTTACGGCTGGCGCGAGTTCTTCCGCTTTACCGAGCGCGCCTTCAAGGTGGTCTTCACCCTCTGGATGATCCCCTTTGGCCTGTTTGCCTACATGCTCTACCTATATCACCTCACCGGTGATGCGATGGCCTTCAAGCACATTCAGGTGGCATGGGGCCGTTATATGGACAGCCCGCTGGACTGGTGGCTGAGCGGTTTCGAGCTGGGTGGTCGCAAGGCCTACCTCTCCATCATGGTGATCTTCGGCTGGGGTCTGAACCTCTACCTGTTCAGCCAGAAGCGCTGGGCCGAAGCGACCCTGATGTTCATCTGCTGCACCATTCCGCTGATGACCGGCCTCAACGCCATGCCGCGTTACATGTTCGGTCTCTACCCGACCATGCTGGCGCTGATCCTGCTGACCCATCGCTGGCCCGCCATGCGCCCGGCGGTGCTCTGCATCAGCGGCATGGTTGCCTCCTTCATCGCGGTGGCCTTCGTCAACTTCAAGTTCTTCACCGTCTGATATGACGGCGATGGCTGAAACCTCAAATGCCGGTCAACTGACCGGCATTTTTTATGGCCGCTCTTTTTATCGGCTGCGTTCCCCTGCCACTCCCCGTCACACTTTGCTCGGCTTGAAAACGTAACCATTTGAACTGATGTCACAAATCGGCATTTTGTCGATCCAAGGCTCTCTTTGCTCCTCCTAGAATGGGCCCTTATCCGAACTGCCCTGCTCAAGGAATGGCTTATGCGTTGCGCTCCCAACTTATCCCCTCTCTGGCTCGCCCTGCTTGCCAGCCCTCTGTTGATCGGTCAGGCCATGGCCGCTCCCGAGGTTCACCTCTATGTGGATGGCCAACCGGTAGCGACCCCGATCGCGCTGGACAAGGGGGCGGTCGAGCTGACCCACACCCTCACCAAGGGGAGCCACCAGATCCGCATCAGCGACGCGGGCAACAGTTGCGGTACCAGCTTCGGCCCGAGCGAAAGCAAGCCTCTCCCCTTCGGCACCGCCCAGCCCATGGACAAGTGCAGCAAGGGGCAGAGCTTTAACCTGCGAGTGATGCTGGCGGGGGATTATCAGTTCACCTTCAACCCGGATACCCCCAGCCTCAAGGTGCTGCGGGCGACCAAAAAGAGCGAGTTCAAGCGCCAGCCGCCGGAGGAGCCCTGCATCAGCTGGGATGGCGGCCCGGTCACCGTATCCCTGAAAGGAGTCTGGCCCGACGGCACCCAACTGCGGGATGCCTACTCCGGTCAGGAGAATGTGGTCAAGGGCGGCAAGCTGACCCTGACGCCGAGCAAAGAGAGCGGCGGCCTGCTGCTGCTCGAGCCGGTCAAGGCAACCAAGCCAGCGCCATTCAGCTGGGATCAGGCGAGTGTCTATTTCCTGCTGACCGACCGCTTCAACAATGGCGAGCCCGCCAATGACCACAGCTTCGGGCGCCAGAAGGATGGTCAGGATGAAGTGGCCACCTGGCACGGCGGTGACTTCAAGGGGCTGACCGAGAAACTCGACTACATCAAGCAACTCGGCATCAACGCCATCTGGATCACCCCCATGGTGGAGCAGGTGCACGGCTTCATTGGCGGCGGCGAGCAGGGCAACTTCCCCTTCTACGCCTATCACGGCTACTGGGCGCTCGACTTCACCAAAATTGACCCCAACTACGGCGACGAAGAGAGCCTCAAGACCCTGGTGGACGAGGCCCACAAGCGCGGCATGCGCATCATCCTCGACGTGGTGATGAACCACGCCGGTTACGCCACCCTCGCCGACCTGCAGGATTTGGGGCTTACCGATCTCACACAGAACACAGACAAGCTGCCGACCGTCTGGAACCAGTGGCGCCCGAGCGGTGGCCTCAACTGGAATGGCTACAACCAGTTCATCGACTACCAGTCGCCGAAGTGGGACCAGTGGTGGAGCGGCGACTGGGTGCGCGCCGGTCTGCCCGGTTATCCGCAGCCCGGCACTGACGACGTCACCGGCTCGGTGGCGGGGCTGCCGGACTTTCTGACCGAATCCACCAAGCCGGTGGGGCTGCCGCCGCTGTTGGCGGCGAAAAAAGATACCAAGGCCAAAGTGTTGCCCAACGCCACTGTGAGCGACTATCTCATCGCCTGGCACACCGACTGGGTGCGCCGCTTTGGCATCGACGGCTTTCGGGCCGATACCGTCAAACATCTGGAGCCCGAGGTCTGGGCCCGCCTCAAGCAGGCTGGCACTGCTGCTCTCAAGGAGTGGAAGGTCGCCAACCCGACCAAGAAGCTCGACGACCTGCCCTTCTACATGGTGGGTGAGGTGTGGGATCACGGGGTGGCCAAGGATTTCTGGTATCAGAACGGCTTCGATTCGCTGATCAACTTCGACTACCAGCGCGAGTTCGCCCTGCCCCAGGCCCAGTGTCTGGCCAGTGCCGAGCCCACCTATGCCAGCTACGCCAGTCGCATCAATCAGGACCCCGAGTTCAACGTGCTGAGCTACATCAGCTCCCACGACACCAAGCTGTTCTTCGGCGACTATCAGGACGTGCCACTGCAGCGCCGGGTTGCCAGCAGCTTTATGCTGCTGCCGGGCGGTATCCAGATCTACTACGGCGATGAATCCGGCCGTGGGCTAGCCAAGGATGGCGGCGTGTTCGATCAGGCACTGCGCTCGGACATGAACTGGCAGGAGCTGGCCGGCGGCGACAAGGCCGAACTGGTCAAGCACTGGCAGCGGCTCGGCCAGTTCCGTGCCGCCCACCCGGCGGTGGCAGCGGGCAGCCACAAGAAGCTGGCCGACAGCCCCTATGCCTTCGTGCGGGAGAAGGGGGATGACAAGGTGGTCATCGTGTTCGCCGGCCGGGAAAAATAGAGGCGAAGAGGCTGAGAAAACAAGAGAGGGGAGCCAGTGGCTCCCCTCTCTTTTGCACGTCTATCGGCTTACTGCGTCTGGCGTACAGCCGCTGGCCACTGCAGGCGCGCTTTGACCAGGGTCTCCTGCCACAACGGCCAGGCCAGCAGTGCCTGCTGATAGACCCCCGCCTGACCGGGCAACTGGATACCGTAGCTGGCCAGCCGATAGGCCATCACCGCATAGAAGGCGTCGACAATGCCCGCCTCGCCAAAGTAGAAGGGGCCCCGCGCCTGCGACCAGATCTCCTGCAAACGGGCCAGTTCGCCCACCGCCTCAACCGGCGGCTCGCTGCGGGTGGGAGCACCAAGAAAGAAGGGCAACAGAGTGCGGATCTGGCGAAAACCGGCGTGCAGCTCGGCGCAGAGGCTGCGAGCCAATGCCCGCTCGGCCTGAGATGCGGGATAGAGTTGGCGATCGGGGCACAGCTCGTGAACATATTCGGCGATAGCCAGCGAGTCGTGTACCCGCACGCCATCATGTTCGAGCCAGGGCACCAGCCCGGCCGGCGCCACCCGCTTGAGCCGCACCAACGACTTGGCATCTTCCAGATCGAACACCTGCTCCTGCCATGTCAGGCCGCTCATGGCCAGCACCAGTGCCGCCCGCATCGCCCAGGTGGAGCCCGTGCCCACCGTCAATACCAGAACTCCCATCTTTGCCTCCTGCAGGGACTTGCGCTTTACGCCCCGTCTGCCTCTTGGCACGACATCCGGCGCCCGCTTCACATTTGCGCACAGGCAGGTTTGACCCTCCCGATGAGCGATGCTAGTTTGATTTTTCAAAACAATCAGTTAGCAACCATGTGAGCCATTAACTGAGATATGGACAGCCAATTTACCATCGTCATCGCAGATGACCACCCCCTGTTTCGGGGCGCCCTCTATCAAGCGGTGCACATGGCCATCAACGATGCCCATCTGCTGGAAGCGGACTCCATCGACAGCCTTACCCACCTCCTCGGCGAGCATCCGGAGGTCGACCTGCTGCTGCTCGATCTCAAGATGCCGGGCGCCAACGGCTTTGAAGGGCTGGCTCACCTGCGCGGCCAGTATCCCGACCTGCCGGTCGTGGTGGTATCTGCCTCGGAAGATCCCGCCATCATCCAGCAGGTGTTGCGCCTTGGCGCACTCGGCTTCATCCCCAAATCGGCGCCGATGAAGGAGCTGGTCACCGCCCTCAATACGGTGATCGGGGGCGATAACTGGGTGCCGGAGGGGATCTCGCTCCATCCCGAATCGGAAGATGGCCCCGATTTCGCCAGCAAGCTGGCCAGCCTTACCCCCCAGCAGTACAAGGTGCTGATCATGCTGCGCGATGGCAGCCTCAACAAGCAGATTGCCTGGGAGCTCAACGTCTCAGAAGCCACCATCAAGGCCCATATCACGGCGATTTTCCGCAAACTGGGGGTCAAAAACCGTACTCAGGCAGTCATCGCGTTGCAGCAGATGGATATCAAGGAGGGTTGAGCCCTCCCATCCAGCCCGCCACTTATCTGCCGCTCGACAAATAGCACGATCGTACTTTATGCTGCCACCAGCCATGAGGAGATCGTGATGAGCAAGGGGCGCCTGACCCGGGAAAACATTTTGCAGACAGCCTTCGAGCAGGCGAGCCAGCAAGGGCTGGAGAGCCTCACCATCGGCTCGCTTGCCAATGCCTGCGAGATGTCCAAAAGCGGCCTGTTCGCCCACTTCCACTCTCGCGACAATCTGCAGATCGCCGTGCTGGAGTACGCTGCCGAAGTGTTTCGGGAGCGGGTGATCCAGCCAGTGCGCCAGCAGGAACATCAGAACCAGCACGACAAGCTGATCGCCCTGTTGCAGGCCTGGCTGGCCTGGAACCAGAGCTTTGCCGGACGCTGCATGTTTCTCGATGCCTGGACTTCGGCGCAGGAGGGTGAGGTGCAGCAGGCCGCCCGCCAGCTGGTGCGCTTCTGGCTCGACTATCTGGCTCGTCAGGTCGCACAGGGACAGCTGGAGGGGGAGTGGCGCGAGGGGATGGATCCCTGGCGTGCCGTCTACCGCCTCTATGGCCTCTATCTGGCAGATCAGGTGTTCAACGCCCTCAATCTGTGTCAGGATCCGGCCCGCCACTTCTGGCCCGAAGTGGAAGATCTGCTCGCCAGCTGGCGCTGATCTCCTGGCAATCCTTTTTTAAAACCGACAAAAAAGCACGACCGTTCGCACATAAAAACCACAGGATGACCATGAGCAGCAAGATCTACTTCAACACCCGCCGCTTCAGCCCGAGCAAATGGCTGCTGGGGATCGGCACCCGATTGCACCATACCCTGGCACCCGGCCATGCCAAGCGCACCGCCAGCAAGTTGCTGCTGACCCCCCAGCGCAACCAGCGGGACAACGCAGCGCCAGCCGGTCTGGTCAAGCAGGCCGTCCATACCAGCGAAGGGACGCTGATGAGCTACCGGCTCGGTCAGGGGCCGCTCTGGCTGCTGATGCACGGCTGGTCAGGCAGTGCCAGCCAGTTCTATCCGCTGATGAGCCATATCGCCGCACAGGGTTTTACGGCAATAGCCTACGATCACCCGGCCCACGGCCACAGCGCCGGTCATACCGGCCACCTGCCTCGCTTCGTGCGCGCCTTCGACGAGTTGACCGCCCGGCTGGCAACGGAAGTGGGCCCTGTCCATGGGGTTATCGCCCACAGTATGGGGGGCGCCGTCACCCTCTCCAGCCGCCAGCAGCATCTTGACGGGCTGCCGCTGCTGCTCATCTCGCCAGTGCTCGACTATGTGCCCCAGCTCTACGGCATGGTGGCACGCTCCGGCTACTCCATCCGGCTGTTCGATGCGGTGGTCAAGGAGATTGAACAGGAGTATCAGCACCCATTGAGCACGGTCGATCCACTGGGTCGCCTTGCCAGCCGCAGTGGTGATGCCATCATAGTGCATGACGAAGAGGACAGATTCGCCCCCCATAGCGACTCCCTGCGGGCCAGCCAGGATGGGCATACCCGGCTGGTAAGCACCCGGGGTCTGGGCCACGGTCGCATTCTTGCCAGTGCGCCGGTATTCGCCGCCTTCGATCAGCTGGCACGACCGGAAAATCCTCTCCGGGCCCTTTGACCGGGGGTCATGAAAAAAACGGGCAAGCGCCCGTTTTTATATTTGATACAGCGCCTTATAGTTAATTTGTCAGTGGGAGCATCCTTGTCAGAACCCTATAAGGCGCCAGCATATGGCCAGACCCAATACAGCGTTGTTGCTCACCGGAGGCGGAGCGCGCGCCGCCTATCAGGTCGGTGCCCTCAAAGCCGTGGCGGAGCTCTATCCGCGCAATCTCGGCATCCCCTTTCCCATTCTGTGCGGCACCTCGGCCGGGGCCATCAACGTCACCGCGCTCGCCTGCTACGCCTCCAGCTTTCATCTGGGGGTGCGCAAGCTGGAGTGGGTCTGGCGCCGCTTCGAAACCCACCACATCTTCGATTTTCACCCGGGGCGCCTGCTGTGGCGACTGATGTACGAAGGCTCGGCCGGCCTCATCAATCCTGACACCAACCATGCCTTTCATCTGTTTGACAACGCGCCGCTGCGCCGCCTGCTGGATCAGCTCATCGACTATCACCGCATCGATGACAACATCCTCTACGGCAGTCTGGAGGCGCTCGCCATCACGGCATCCGATTACGACGACGGTCTCTCCACCACCTTCTTTCAGGGGCGGGCCGACCACCATCCCTGGGAGCGAGCCAGACGGCGCGGGGTGCGCACCCTGCTCACCTCGGATCATCTGCTCGCCTCCTCGGCGCTCCCCTTTGTCTTTCCGGCGACCCATATCGGCGACAAGTTCTACGGCGACGGCTCCATCCATCAGCTGAGCCCGCTCAGCCCCGCCATCCATCTGGGGGCGGAGCGGATCCTGCTGATCACGCTCGATCCGCCGGCACACTCGGCACCCACTCACCACCACGGCCACCTCACCAGCTCCAATATCGCCAGCCATCTGCTCGATACCGTCTTTACCGACACCCTCAACTCCGATCTGGAGCGGCTGTGGCGCATCAACCAGACTCTGGACCTTATTCCTGAGCGGGAGCGCAATCGCCTCAAGCTGAAGCGGGTGGAGACCTGCGTGCTCAAGCCAAGCGAAGACCTCGATGCCATCGCGCTGGCCTATCTGCGCAAGCTGCCGGTGCAGTTGCGCCGCCTGTTGCGCGTGTTGGGGGTGAAGGGGGATGAGACCAGCAGTCTGGCCAGCTTTTTGATGTTTTATCCGGGCTACTGCCAGCAGCTGATCAAGCTGGGCTATCGGGACACCCTGAGGGAGCAGGCCAGGGTGATCGACTTTCTCGGCATCGAGCCTCAGCCGAGGGAGAGAGAGTAACCCTTCTCAACGCCCCTCCAGCAGGCGCTGCTCCGCCTGCTCGATGGCGACCGCGGTACCAAACAGGATCAGCCGATCACCAGCCTGCAGGGTCAGCTCATCCCGAGGCTCCAGCATCTGCTCGCCACGCTGAACCTCCTTGATCCTCACCTCATCCAGCGGCAGCTCCCGCACTTCGCGCCCCACCGCCCACGCCTGATCATGCAGCATCAATGGGTGGAGGCGCTCCAGCAGCTGATCAGCTTCCAGATTGTTGGCGCTCTGATCCCCCCAGTAGAAACCGTGCAGAAAGCGGTACTGGCTGCTGCGCTCATGCTCCATGCGCCGGATCACCCGCCCGAGGGGAATGTCGCAATTGACCAGTAGATGGGAGACCAGCATCAGGGCTCCCTCCTGGGATTCCGGGATCACCTCAAACGCCCCCGCCTGCTTGTACTGCTCGAGAAAGCTGTCATCCCGGGTACGTACCAGCACCTTGAGCTCCCCCGCCAGTTCGCGGATCAACGCCAGCATCGCCTCCACCCGCTTGCGATCGTCGAAGGTGATGATCACCAGCCGGGCCCGCAACAGACCGGCCGCCAGCAGGATGTCGCGCCGGCTGGCATCGCCAAAGGCCACCTGCTCCCCTGCCTGCTTGGCCTCGCTCACCCGCTCGGGGTCAAGGTCGAGCGCCAGAAACGGGATCTCCTCGAGCTTGAGAAAACGGGCACAGGTCTGTCCCGCCCGGCCAAACCCGGCGATGATGACGTGCTGGCTCTTGCTGAGCCCCGACTGGGCGACTTCGGAACGGGTCAACAGCGCCGGATCAGTCAGACTGCGGGCCAGCGAGTGGGCCTGAGTAACCAGCCAGGGGGTCATGGCAATGGAGATGATGCCGATGCCGATCAACCGGGAGACCAGTTGCGGATCCAGCAGACCGTGGTGGAGTGCCAGCGCCAGCAGCACAAAGCCGAACTCCCCCACCTGGCTCAACATGATGCCGGCCGCCATGCTGTCGCGCTTGCGCTCTCCCATCAGCCGGCCGGCCAGCAGCACCAGCAGGGATTTGCAGAGCACCAGCACCACCACGCAGAGCAACACCTGCCACCAGGCCTGTGCCACCAGCACCCAGTCCATGTTCATCCCAATGGTGATGAAAAAGAGCCCCATCAGCACATCGCGAAAGGGCTTGATGTCCACCTCAAGCTGATGGCGATAGTGGGACTCCCCCAGCATCATCCCCGCCAGAAAAGCCCCCAGCGCCATCGAGAGACCGAGCGAATAGGTCATGAAAGCGGCCAGCAACGCCACCAGCAGGGCGCTCAGCACGAACAGTTCGTCGGAGCGGGCCCGCGCCACCTCGTGAAACAGCAGCGGCAACAGCCACTTGCCCACCGCCAGCAGGCTCAAGAGGGCAAAGCTCCCCTTGAGAATCGCCCAGGCGATCTCGGCAGCCAGCGCGCTGCCCTGCACCTGTGGCTCGGCCAGAATGGGGATCATCACCAGCAGGGGCACCACCGCCAGATCCTGAAACAGCAGCACACTCACCCCCAACTGGGCACGACGGGTGTGGAGCTGCTTCTGCTCGCCCAACTGCTTGATCACCACCGCCGTCGAGGAGAGCGCCAACGTGCCCCCCACCACCAGCGCCTGCGCCAGGCTCAGCCCCAGATGCCAGCCAAACCAGAAGAAGAGCAGCGAGGTGAGCAGCACCTGCAAGCCGCCTACTCCCAACACCAGATAGCGCATCGCCAGCAGCTTGGGGAGGGAGAACTCCAGCCCCAGCGAGAACATCAGAAAGACGATCCCGAGCTCGGCGATGGTCTGCATGATCGACTGGCCGGTGATCACCGCCAGTCCGTGCGGGCCCAGAAGTACGCCGGCAATCAGGTAGGCGAGGATCACCGGCAAGCCGAAGCGTCGGAAAATTGCCACCAGCAGGACGGCGGCGAAGAGCAGGATCAGCAGGTCTGTGTACAAATTTTCCCCTCCTTTTTATCAACTTAAGTCTAGTCAGCCGATCCTTGGCTCAGGAAACATATATTGGGCATGCCAATTGCAGGTGAAGGGGAGCAGTCAAGTGGTTACAGGTGGAAGACCATGGAAAACAGATCGTCACTCAATGGCTTTAGCCATGGCATCGAGCAGTGGGTTCGCCAGATGGAGCGGCTCACGCCCTTGCCCAGCGTAGAACGCAATCAGTTGCTGGAGCAGTTGCTGGGGCAGCACGAGCTCGGCGGCCTGCTGACAACTTTTGCCGATCGAGCGGCAAAAATTGTCAGGATCCACAGTCTCTATATGGACGGTAGCCACCCCCATGTACTGATCCAGCACCCGCCGATGGCCACCCTCAACCTGCACAGCTACCTGTTCGAGCTGCGCGGCCAGCATGAGCAGCTGCTCGGCCAACTCCACTACGAGCTGGAACACCCGCTGAGCGGCAGCCAGCAGCGGGTGCTGCTGCAGTACCATCAGCTGCTCAGCCTGTTGCTGCCCCTCTACATGCGGCTGGAAAAACTGGATCAGCAGGTGCGCCTCGATCACCTGACCGGCCTTGGCAACCGCTCCTATTTTGACGAAGCCATTGGCCGCGCCATCGAGCAGCACAGCCGCGAGCCCCATGGTCTGGTGCTGGTGTTGCTGGATCTCGACCGCTTCAAGCAGATCAACGACACCTGGGGCCACCCGGTCGGGGATCTGGTACTGAGCCGCTTCGCCCAGCTGCTCAAGGGGTGCATCCGCAGTACGGATCAGGCCTTCCGGCTCGGGGGGGATGAGTTCGCCCTGCTGCTGCAACCGGCCGAACCCGAAGCCTGGCGTCCGGTCTGGCTGCGCCTGCAGCACATGCTGATGACCAACAAGGAGCTCAGCACCTTCTCGGTCGGTTGCAGTCTGGGGGCCGCCAGCTGGCAATCAGGCGTCAGTGTACAAGCTCTTTACGAGGCGGCAGACAGCCACCTCTATGCCCGCAAAAAAGCCGGCAAAGCCGGCCTCGCGGAATAACCGGGTACTCTTCTTTGCTCCGGCACATGCAAGCCATGTGACCGGAGCCCTTTTTTCACTCCGATTCCTACTCAGGCAACAGCAACCCCTCTTGCGTTGGCAACCATTGGCATGAGAGCCCCCCCTGCTCTGCCATAAATCCGTCGCAGACAAAAAGCCCGACCACAGCCGCCACCTGCTCGCCATAGTAGAGGATAGGGATCCGCCCCCGCTGCCACGAAGGAACGCCGTACTCCTGCAACAGCTTCTTCAAGCGGCGACTGCCACCACGTCCCACCGGCTTCAGCATGGCGCCCGGCACCACGCCAAAGCGTACCGACAGAGGCTCCTGTGGCCGGGGCAAACGCAGCAACCCCTCTCCCGCTTTTTCCATACGCACCACCAGTTCACCCAACCCATCCGGCAGGGTCAGCGGCTCGCCCGGCGTCAACGGCAACACCTGATGACAAGGTTGCAGATCCGGGGCGACCAGATAGAGGCGCTCCTGAAAACGGCGGCAACTCAGGCCACCCCAGTTGAGCTGCGGATTGGCATCGGGCCGCGCCAGCGCCACCTCCTGCCACAACCGGGCAAGCTGTTCGCGCGATGGCATCTCCCCTCCCTGACGGCGGATCCAGTAGCGCAGCAGGTTGTTGCGCCGGGTCGACGAGAGAGCGTGCAGCGGGCCGATATGGAGCGCATCCCCTTCGCCGGCCAGCAGCCAGTCGCTCTCGGCCAGTTCGTCCAGCAGCGCCTCCTGCTCGGCGCACAGCGCCATGCTGCGGACGGCAGTACGGGCAATGGCAGGCCAGCGCGCCTTGAGCTGGGGGATAAGCTGCTGGCGCAGAAAATTGCGGTCATAGCTCACATCCTGATTGCTCTCATCCTCGACCCAACCATAAGGCAGGGTAGCGGCAACCTCGGCCAGTTCGGCCCGGCTGATATCGAGCAGCGGCCGCAGCAGCAGACCGCCAGCAAAGGGCTGGCTTGGCAAGATACCGGCGAGACCGCGCAGACCGGCGCCGCGCTTGAGGGCCAGCAGCAGAGTCTCCAGCTGATCGTCCTGATGGTGGGCAGTGAGCAGCCACTCCCCCTCCGTCATGTGCGCCACCAGCCGCTGGTAGCGGGCGGTGCGTGCCTGCGCCTCCAGACTCTCGCCATTTCCGCGGGCAAGGGTTACCCGCTCGACCATGAGCGGCACCGCCAGCTGCTGACAGACCGACTCGCAGTGAGCCACCCACTCGTCGGCATGGGAGCTGAGACCGTGGTGCACGTGCAGCGCCCGAAGCGGCAAGCCGTGCTCACGGGCAAACTGCGCCGCCAGCGCCAGCAGCAGGGTGGAGTCGAGGCCACCGCTGAAGGCCACCAGCAGGCGAGTGGAACCTTCCGGTTCTGGCAGAGTCTGACAAAAGCGAGAATAAAGATGAGAAATCATAGGCTTCCCCAAAACGGACCGGCCGATCTTAGCAGAGTCGCGGCTGGCAAGCTGCACTGTGGCGACTCGAGGCTCGTTCGGGATCACTCGTCCTGACGACGCCGCTTGCGCCGGCACGGCAACCCACCCTAGAGTAGGGCTCGCCTGTGCAGACCCGAAAGTCACCAGTTCAGAAGAGGCGCAGGCAGGGAAGCAAACAACCCGATGTGGAATCAGATCCCATGAACAACAAGAAAAGCATTCTGGCCGGCCTTATCGGGCTGGCCCTGTTGGCTGGTTGCAGCCAGGCGCCCGAGAGCGCGCCGAAACACTCCGGACTGGCGCTGGCCAATATGGATACCCGGGTCAAACCCGGTGATGACTTCTTCCGCTACGTCAACGGCAAGTGGCTCGCCACCGCCAAGATCCCCGATGATCGCCCCGCCGACGGCGCCTTCTACATGCTGCGGGACAAATCCCTCGCCGATGTGCGGGTACTGGTCGAGGGGCTGGCCCATCAGCAAGCCGCCACCGGCACGCCGACCCAGCAGATCCGCGATCTCTACGCCAGTTATCTGGATCAGGCTGGCCGCGACGCCAAGGGGCTCACCCCGCTGGCACCGGCGCTAGCCGACATCGACCGGATCGGTGATCAGGCGGCACTGGCCCGCGCCTTTGCCCAAAGTGGCCGCATGGGCGGCGGCGCACCGTTCGGCATCTGGATCGATGCCGATGCCAAGGCGCCGGATCGCTATGCGGTCTACCTCTATCAGGGCGGGCTGGGGCTGCCGGATCGCGATTACTATCTCAAGCAGGATCCCGACAGTCAGGCGCTGCGCCAGAAGTACCAGCAACATATCGCCGCCATGCTGAGCCGCCTCGGTGAGTCTGACCCGAGCGGCAAGGCCAAGCGGATTCTGGCCCTCGAAACCCGGCTCGCCACCATCCAGTGGGACAACGTCGCGCTGCGGGATCGGGAGAAGAACTACAACAAACGCCCCGCCAGCGAGCTGGCACGCCTTGCCCCTCACCTCGACTGGCAGGCCTATCTCGATGCGGCCGGCATTGCCGCCCAGCCGGATCTCGTCATCGGTCAGCCGACCTATCTGAGCGCGCTGGATCAGGTTGTGGCCCAGACCCCCATTGCCGACTGGCAGGCCTACCTCAAGTGGCAACTGCTGACCGACTACGCCCCCTATCTCGACAGCGAGACCGACCGGGCCAACTTTGCCTTCTACGGCACCACGTTGAGCGGCACGCCCAAGCAGCGGGCCAGCTGGGAGCGTGGACTGGGGGTGCTGAACGATCATCTCGGTGAGGCGGTTGGCCAGCTCTATGTGGCCCGCTACTTCCCGCCTGCGGCCAAGGAGCGGATGGAGCAGCTGGTGGAGAACCTGCGCACCGCCTATCGCCAGAGCATTGAAGAGCTCGACTGGATGTCGCCGGAGACCAAGACCCAGGCGCTCGAGAAGCTGGCCAAGTTCCGACCCAAGATCGGCTATCCGGACAAGTGGAAGGATTACAGCGCCATCGCCATCAAACCGGATGATCTGGTGGGCAACCTGCAGCGCTCGCAGGCCTTCGAATATGCCGACAATCTGGCTCGCCTCGGCAAGCCGGTCGATCGGGACGAGTGGCACATGTCGCCGCAGACGGTGAACGCCTACTACAACCCGAGCAACAACGAGATCGTCTTCCCGGCGGCCATTTTGCAGCCCCCCTTCTTCGACATGACAGCGGATGACGCAGTCAACTACGGCGCCATCGGCGGGGTGATCGGCCACGAGATGGGCCACGGTTTTGATGATCAGGGGGCCAAATCCGATGGCGACGGCATGATGCGCGACTGGTGGACACCGCAGGATCTCAAGGAGTTCCGCTTCCGCACCAGCCGGCTGGTGGCCCAGTACAACCGCTTCGAGCCCATCAACGGTCAGTTCGTCAACGGCCAGTTCACTCTGGGCGAGAACATCGGCGATCTGGGCGGCCTCACCATCGCCCACAAGGCCTACGAGCTGTCGCTGGATGGCAAGGAGGCGCCGGTGCTGGATGGCTTCACCGGCGAGCAGCGCTTCTTCCTCGGCTGGGCGCAGGTGTGGAAAGGGATGTATCGTCCCGAACTGATGCAGATGTTGCTGCGCTCCGACCCCCACTCGCCGCCCGAGTACCGGGTCAACGGCGTGGTGCCGAACATTCCCGCCTTCTACGAGGCATTCAACATCCAGCCGGGGGACAAGCTCTATCTGCCGCCCCAGAAACGGGTGAAGATCTGGTAATGCACGCCTCTTGTGAGGCATAACAGAGGGGCGGATGCCATGTGTCGGCACCGCCCAATCTCCATACGTTGACGTCAGTGAACGGCCCTGCCGCTCACCGCAGTAACAAGGGTAACACCTATGAAAACCTTGCTGATGACACTCGGTCTGCTCACTCTGCCCTTGACCGGCCAGGCAGCGGAGAGCTTCTTCAAACAGCTGACACTCCCCTCCGGTCAGGTGATCACGGTGGCTGAAGGACGCGGCGAACCCGCCTCCATCGGCAGCTACGATGTGCGCCTCTACTCCGGCGCCAATCCACAGTTCCCGCTGGATCAGTTCATCGACGGCAAGGTGCTGCCGCGCGATGGCTCCATCAAGGAGCTGAAATTGCTGGATCTCAACGGTGACAAGCAGCCCGAGCTGGTGGTCATCATGGAGAGCGCCGGCAGCGGCAGCTACCTGAGTGCCGACGCCTTTACCATCAGTGCGCAGGAGGGGCTCGACACCTTCAACCATGTCGAGGGACTCGGCCCCAAGGAGGATGTGATCGAGGCGCTCAAGGATCCCAAGGATTAAGGCGCGACAGCCCCACATCCTTCAGAAATAGAAAAAGCCCTGACCAGCAGGGCTTTTTTGTATCCAGAATCGGCGACGCTGCTACTCAAGGCGAGTGGCCCGGGTACGCACCAGCGGCAACGCCATTTCGTGCTGGGCCGCCACCAGTTGCAGCTCGTAGGCCCCCGTCAGCCAGGTGCGAGCCAGCACCGCATCGACACTGGCGTTAGTGCGCTCGAACGCCACCACCGGAGTGAAACCGGCCAGCAGATTGGCCAGCATGGTGGCGCTTAGCAGATCCCCGACCCCGATGGGGTGGCGGGCAAAAGGGTAGAGCGGGCGCGAGAGGTGAAATGCCCCCTCCTCGCACACCAGCAGCATCTCGAAACGGTCCATGGCAAAGCCGGCTTTGCCCAGATGTTTCACCAGCACCATCTTGACCCCCTGCTCGCGCAGCTGCTGGCACGCCGCCAGCGCCTGTGAGACATTGCCGATATCGCGACCGGTCAGCTGCTCCAGCTCCAGCAGGTTGGGGGCCAGCAGGTCGGCACGGGGCACGGCCCGTTCCCGAAAAAAGTCGGTGACGCCGGGCGCCACTATGCACCCCTTGTCCGGGTGACCCATCACGGGATCGCAGAAGTAGAGGGCACCGGGATTGCACGCCTTGAGCCGGGCCACCGCCGCCAGGATCTCCTCCCCCTGCTCGGCCGAGCCGAGATAGCCGCTGAGCAGCGCATCGCACCGGGCCAGCACGCCAATCTCCGCCAGCCCATCCACCAGCTGGGCGATATGGCCCGCCGGCATCACCATCCCCTGCCACCCCTCACTGTACTGGGTGTGGTTGGAGAACTGCACCGTGTTCATCGGCCACACCTCGATGCCGAGGCGACGCATGGGAAAGACGGCGGCACTGTTGCCGGCACAGCCAAAGACCACATGGGATTGAATGGAGAGCACTCGCTTCATGATGACTCACGCAAGAAAAGAGAAATTCCAGAGGGAAAAACGGGCCTTGCGGCCCGTTGTTGTCACTGTGATTAACGCAGCACCTTGACGGTGTAGCTGCCATCGGCCTGACGATAGAGGCCGTGGATGTCGGTCTCGAAGCCCGGGTAGTGGGCACCGATCTCGCACAGCATCTCGAGGAACTCGAGCACCGGCAGAGAATCCTGGGTCACCATCTCGCCCGGCAGAACCAGCGGTACTCCCGGCGGGTACGGCAGGATCATGTTGGCGCTGATGCGGTCAACCATGTCACGCAGCGGCACTTCCACCACGTTGCCGGCCAGCTCTTGCTGCCATGCGGCGTGCGGAGTCATCTTCATCTCCGGCAGTACGTCGAACGCCTTGAACATCAGCTCCGGCAGACGGTACTTGCTGGTCAGCTCGTGAATGCGCTGCGCCAGCTCCTGAATGCGCATCCCTTCGTAGAAGCTCGGGTCTTCACGATAGAGGCTCGGCAGGATGCTCTTGATGGTCAGGTTCAGGTCGTAGCCACGCTTGAACTCGGTCAGGGCACGCAGCAGCTGCATCGCCTTGGACTGATCGATACCGATGGAGAAGAGGAACAGCATGTTGTAAGGGCCGGTCTTCTCGACCACGATGCCGCGCTCGTCCAGGAACTTGGAGACCAGAGAGGCAGGGATGCCCTTCTCCAGCAGCTGGCCGTCACGACCCATACCCGGAGTCAGCAGAGTGACCTTGATCGGATCCAGGTACATGTGGTTGTCATCGATGTCCTTGAAGCCGTGCCAGTCATCTTTCGGATCCAGCTTCCAGCACTCGACGGTGTCGATGTTGTCCGGCTGCCATACGTCGAAGAACCAGCCTTCGCTCTGATCACGCAGACGCTTGATCTCTTTGCGGAAGGAGATGGCGCGATCGATGGAGTCCTTGATCAGACGCTTGCCGGTGTTGCCACGCATCATGGCAGCAGAGATCTCGGTAGATGCCACGATGCCGTACTGCGGCGAGGTGGAGGTGTGCATCATGAAGGCTTCGTTGAAGGTCTCTTCCTCCACGTCACCCTTGATGTGGATCATCGAGGCCTGGGAGAAGGCCGCCAGCAGCTTGTGGGTGGACTGGGTTTCGTAGAACACCTTGCCCGGCATCGCTTCGCCGCTCATGCCGCACTTGCCTTCATAGATCGGGCTGAAGTTGGTGTAAGGCACCCAGGCACTGTCGAAGTGGATGTAAGGGGTATCCAGACTCTCCTTGATGAAGCCGGTGTTGTAGAGCAGGCCATCATAGGTGGAGTTGGTGACTACGGCGTAACGGGGAGCCTGGGCACCCGGTGTCGCGGCAACCTTGGCAGCGATGGTCTCGCGGCTGAATTCGCTCTGCGGGATACCACCCAGAATGCCGTAGGCGTTGCGGGTCGGACGGAAGTAGATCGGCGTCACGTCGTTCATCATCATCAGGTGAGTGAGCGACTTGTGGCAGTTACGGTCAACCAGCACTGTGCTACCGGCCGGCGCGGAGTACATGCCGACGATCTTGTTGGCAGTGGAGGTGCCGTTGGTAACGATGTAGGAGCGATCGGCGTTGAAAGTACGGGCGATGTACTCTTCGGCTTCCTTGTGCGGACCGGAGTGATCCAGCAGGGAGCCCAGCTCCGGCATGGAGATGGAGACGTCAGCCTTGAACGCGTTCGGGCCATAGAAGTCATAGAAGATGCTGCCGGCCGGGCTCATCTGGAAGGCGGTACCGCCCATGTGACCCGGAGTACAGAAGGTGTATTTACCCTCTTCCACGTACTTGAACAGTGCCTTGGTGAACGGCGGCAGGATGGCGTCCTGATACTCCTGAGTGGCCTGACCCATCTTGAGGGCGATGTCGTCAGCCATGCCGAGACGGTACTCGAAGAAGTGGACGTTCAGACGCAGGTCGGTCAGGTGAATGTCCAGGGTGGACTGGTCGTTGGCGAAGGCGAAGATCGGCAGCTTCTCGTTGCGATCGTGGATCTCCTTGCACAGACCCAGGGAGTATTTGTCCCAGTCGAAGATGGCGCCGCAAACGCGGGGGTTCTTCTCAATCAGTTTCAGCAGGTCGGCGACGTCGACCGGATAAACAACCTCGAAACCCTTGCGCTCGAGGGAGGCTTGCAGCTGGCGAATGGGTTCTTCTTTAAAGAAAACGCCGAGGTGGTTGAGGATGGCAATGATATTCATCGTAATGCTCCACACGTAAAGGGGCGCTCTCCATCAGGGATGGTGAGTGAAGAGCGCTCGGAAGATAAAGGGGAAATCAGTTGCTGGGTTGTTCGTTCAGCAGGGCATCGTGCTGACGCAGACCCAGTTTTTTGGCGTAGAACATCAGGATGATGAGCGACACCACGAAGGTAGCTGTGAGGTTGGAACCCTTGGCACCCATCAGGGCTACCAGACAGAAGACGCAGGCCACACCGGAGAAGATCATGGCGCCAATGCTGCGGGAGGTCATGCCTTCAAAGCGGATCAGGTTAATGCTGGAGTAGAAGTAGGGCAGCATGGTCAGCAGCACCGCATCTGTGGTCAGCACGTTGAAGAGATCGGCAGCGTGAGCGGACTGGGAGGTGAAGGCGGTCAGGCCAATCATCAGGGCAGTCATCTTCAGGGAACCCAGGATCAGACCCTTCTTGGCCACGCCGTTCTTGTCCACTTCACCGTAGATTTTCGGGAAGTTGCCGTCGTTGGCGGCACGCTTGCCCGCCTCGCCTACCAGCATCATCCAGGAACCGAGCGAGGTGAAGCAGGCCAGAGCGGTGAAGGCAGAGACGAACGGTGCAGACCAGCTACCGAAGATGGCGGAGGAGGCCATGGCAAACGGGGCGCCGGAAGCAGCCACTTCACCGGCCGGGAACATGCCGCTGATCACCTGGGTAGAGAGGATGTAGATAACACCCGCAATACCGGTACCCAGCATGGTAGCGAGCGGTACGGTGCGCTTGGGATTCTTCACCATGCCGGAAGAGACGGCAGCAGATTCAACACCAACGAAAGACCATAGGCAGATCAGCACGGCGCTGATGACCGCATGCAGGTCGCTGCCACTGGTGGTGTTCCAGTTCTGGCTGTAGACGGCGCTGTCAAAGTGAGTCCAGCCCACCAGAGCGGTACCCACCACCGGCAGCAGGATCAGTACCAGACCCAGAGTACAGAGTCGGCTCACCCAGCTACCGCCAAGCAGGTTGACGAAGGTGAAGATCCAGACGGCGGCGATGGTGGCTGCAGCGGCCGGGATCGGGCTGTTGAGAATGGGGAAGAAGACCGAGAGGTAGGAGACGCCGGTAATGGCGATGGCCAGGTTACCGATCCAGTTGGCGTGGTAGTAGAGCACACCGGTCTGGAAACCGAATACCGGAGAGATTTCACCTGCGTAGGCAATGGGGCCACCCTCTTGCGGGTTCTTGGTAGCGAGGCGGGCGAAAACGAAGGCGAGGCCCATGGCGCCTACCAGACAGATAGCCCAGCTGAATACAGAAATGGAACCTATGTTGGCCAGTGCCGAAGGCAGCAGTGCGATACCGCTCCCCATCATGTTGCCGGCCACTACACCTGTACAGGCGATAAGGCCGATCTTCTTGCTCGTATCTAGGGACATAAGATCTCCGGGTCTTTAAAAAGGTCGGGTCGTCACATACACAGTTGGCACAACGTCCGGCCAACGAATGGGCACAGACTAGGCCTCTCGTCCCCGAAAAACATAAGGAGCAGCTAACGGATAAAAATATGAGGCAACTTTTTTCACCCCCTTCACCAACTCGATAAAAAACCTTTAAAAACAGTAAATTGATGATGACTCTTCGAGCTTTCTTGATAAAACCTTGATATCCAGTGACCCTGTTTTTTCGCCTTGATAACCCCTTTATCTCGCCGTCTTGATATTTTCCCCGCGATAACCCCGGGATAAAGGGGCTCGCACAGGACCTCCCCGCTCTCGCCTGCCCTGTTCATCTCATCGACCCGGCCAATCCCATCGCCGTAAGCGCCATCTGCCATGGAATTTACCCTCCCCCTGAATGGCAACAGCTCTGCCTATCCAGGGTCATCGGCTCGCTCAATTCGCTGTTCAACCCGTGCGGCGCCATGGCCACACACGCTAAATGACGCAATCGGAAGAAGTTCACTCCGGCTGGACATAGCTGAAGGCACGGGAATGCAGGAATGCAGGAATGCAGGAATGCAGGAATGCAGGAATGCAGGAATGCAGGAATGCAGGAAATGGATGATACAGAGAAACGACTAGAACCAACGGTGTACCCGGTACGGTTCGCCGGAAGCTCACCCGGGGTAGCTCACCACGATATGGCTTGCAGATAACCTCTTTCAGGAGTCTCAAGCCTGATAAAAAGCGGCCAGAAACGGCTCAGGCCACCCGAAGGTGGCCTGAGCGAAGAGCCGGATGTCATGCCGGCAGCGACAAAGGGCGCAGGATTAAAAGAGCTTCACCTTGCTCTGACCCAGTGCATCGAACAGAGCCGGGGTGAGGGTCTCCATATTGCTGTAGAAACCGAGCTGCTGGCAGAGCAGATAGGTCTGCTCGGTCGCCTCCATCAGGAAGGCCTGACTGTAGGCATCACCGGCCTCTTCCGGGCGGCCATCCAGCTCCGCCAGCTTGCCCTGCAGTATGTAATAGAGCACCGAGCGGCCGCGTTTTGCCGCCTGCTCCAGCAGATAGTTGGCCTGCTGTTGCTCGCTGTTGAGCACCGCCTGCAGCGCCAGCGCCTCCCACACCCGGGATGGCAGGGCACCGCCATTTTGCACCACGCGGGCGAGATGGGTTCCCACCTCCTGCAGCCGCTCGCTCTCGGACTTGCCAGCCAGGGTAGCCAGCACCTCACCGGCCAGATAGCGCTCCGCCAGCAGCAGCGGCTGATCCGGCTGGAGCGCCAGCGCCTCTTCGAGCAGCTCGATACCGCGCTTGAGGGCGACCGGATCCCGGCTGTTGGTATAGTAGTGAGCCTCCATCATCGCCATCAGGGAGGCATCATCGGTGGGCCACCCCATGCCCGGCTCGGCATCCGGCTGGTCGAGGGCGCGCAGCAGATCCTGACTGCTCTCCTGCAGCACGCCATGCACGTTGTGGCGACTGAGCTGGTACTGATGGCTGAACAGCACCCGGTTGGTGTTGATATTGCGGTACTCCAGATCGAGATAGGTGCCGCGCGGCTGGCGCGAGACCCGCACGCTCAGCTCCTTGCCGGGCATGATGCCCCCCATCAGGGTGGTGGCACCATACTGCACCCGCAGTGGCGTCGCCGCCGCCACCTCGGCCATCAGGGCGCGGGTGATGCCGTCGGCAAGGCGGACATTCTCGTTGTTGTCATCCATGCCGGAGTGGAAACGGAACACCAGCAGGTTGGGATCCAGCATGGAGTGCACCTGCGGCGCCGTGTGCTGGTAACTGAGCAGGCTGACGATGGCAACCAGAATGACGGCCACGAAGATATCGAAACTCACCATCTTCCAGCGGCTGCGGGCATCCTTGGCATGGTTGGAGATGGCGCGGGTCAGGGGCCCGGCGGGAAAAGGGGCCACATTGGAGAGTGGCTCATCCTCAGCGGGAGGGCTGAGGTCGGAGAGGGTCGGATTGAGCTGGGAATTGGCCGAGGAAACCGTATGCTCCTCGGCTGCGACCAGCTCCTGCTGCGGCCGTACCGGCGCAACCAGCTTGTAGCCACGCTTGGGCACGGTGACGATATAGTCGGTCGCATCGGTGCGACCATCTTTGAGGATCTTGCGCAGTTCGAAGATGGACTGGGTCACTACCTGATCGGTCACCTCGGCGCCGTCCCACACCTCGTTGATCAGGGCATCGCGACCAAACACGGTGCCGGCATTGCGGGCCAGAAACCGCAACAGGTTGACCAGTCTGGGTTCGAGGTAGACCTCGCGGTCGGGACGGCAGAGCGTGTTGTCGTCAACGCTCAGGGTCCAGTCATGGATCTCAAAAACCGATTCGCTCATGATTCACTCGCAGCAGATGGAGACAATGCTCGATGAGAGTGACGCAGGACCTGGGCTGACTGAACGGAACGAAGCGCTGTCACGCAAGGGCGACAGAGAAGAAGAGAACCGAAGCAGTAATCTCTGTGAGCCAGTCTGGCCAGGCCATCCTGTTGACGTCTGAAGGGCATCCTTGCGGGCATTCCGGGCAGAGCCGGAAAAGAATCACTTTAAGCAAAACGAGAGCCGGATCCCACTTTTTTTGCCGACAAATCACCGATGAGTTGATCCAACAGGGGGTTTGGGACCAGGGATAAGAGAATAGCGGGCCCATATGGGCAACCTCTCCATAGCCCTTTTCACAACGATGATGAATTGTTGAACCGGATCCGGCTCTCTTCTTATAATCGCCGCACCGTGCCATAACGAAACACAAGGAGGTAAAACATGGTTATCCAAGCGTGCCCGATCATTTCGGCCCGCCTGTTCGGCACATTTGCCTGCTCTTGCCTGCATACCATCGCGCTGCGATAGCGGGTTCGAGCAAAGCCGACTCCCCTCCATACCGAGACCTTTCTCGACTCTGCCGTTGTCGCCAGCGCTCCTGATGACAGGGATTTCCGATCCCGCGATTTAAGAGAGCAAGAGCATGACAACCCTGATGAGTACCCATTCCCTGCAGATGAGTGCGGGGCACCTTCCGTTATTTGACAATCTCGAACTCGGCATCCGCGCAGGCGACAGGCTCGGCCTGATTGGCGCCAACGGCTGCGGCAAGAGCACATTGCTGGCGCTGCTGGCGGGCGAGCGCACGCCTCAAGCTGGCCGTGTCGTGCAGGCCGCAGCCTGCCGCTGCGAGTTCGTGGCCCAGCAACTACCCGCCGGGCTCTCTACCCTCAGCACCCGCGCCGTGCTGTTTGACGTGCTGGGCAACAGCCCCGCCGCCGAATGGCAGGTGGACAAGATGCTGACCGAGTTGCAGTTGGAGGCTCAGGCCACGCTACCGGTCAGTGCACTCAGCGGCGGCCAGCATAGCCGGCTGCAGATAGGCCGTGCCCTGCTGCGCCAACCCAACCTGCTGCTGCTCGATGAGCCCAGCAACCATCTGGATCTGCCCGCCCTACTCTGGCTCGAGCAGTTTCTGCTGGGCTGGCGCGGCGCCTTCGTTCTGGTCTCCCACGATGGCCGCCTGCTGGATCGGGTCACCGAGCAGACCCTGATCCTGCGCGATGGCGAGCTGCACCGCTTCGCCGTGCCCTGCAGCCAGGCGCGGGCGGCGCTGGCCGCCGAGGACGAGCAGGCCCGCCTGCGCCGGGCTGACGAGCAAAAAGAGATAGACCGCCTGAGCGCCAGTAGCAAACTCCTCGCCATCTGGGGACGGGAGCATGACAACGAGAAGCTGGTGCGTCAGGCCAAATCCATGGAGAAGCGCATCGCCCGCCTGCAGGAGGAGCAGAGCCAGGTGGCAGCGCTGGCCCCCTGGCGGCTCGAGCTGCGCGGAGTGAGCCTGCCTGCCGACACGCTGCTGCGAATGGAGGCCCTCGACGTATCGCCAGCGCCAGCATTGCCGCCGCTGCTGCGCGCCGAAGGGCTCTGGCTGCGGGCAGGAGATAAGGTCGCGCTGCTCGGAGCCAACGGCACCGGCAAGTCCTCCCTGCTTCGCCAGTGCTGGCGCGAACTGGCCGCGCAGAGCCCTCAGGCGGGCTGGTACTGCCACCCCGGCGCCAGCATCGCCTATTACGATCAGTCGCTGCAGCAGCTGGCTGACGACGCCACCCTGAGCGATGCCCTCTACCCGCTGGCACCTCTGCCGGAGACGACCCGGCGTCAGGCGCTGATCCGGGCGGGCTTCCCCTATGCCCGTCACGGCCAGCAGGTACGTACCTTGAGCGGGGGCGAGCGGGCACGGCTGCTGTTTCTCGCCCTGTCCCTCGGCAGCCACCACATGCTCTGGCTCGACGAGCCCACCAACCACCTGGATCTGGCAGGCAAGGAGGAGCTGGCCGAGGCGATTGCCGCCTTCCCGGGGAGCGTGCTGCTGGTCTCCCACGATCGGGAGCTGATCGAGCGCAGCTGCAACCGCTTCTGGCTGATCAGGGACGGGCAGATCCGGGAGGCCCACAGCGCCGAGCGGGCTTATGCCGAGCTGCTCGGCGATGCCCCCTTGCCGGCAGCAGACAAGGCAAACAGGGCCCTCCCCGCAACGACGCAGGCACCGGCCGACCCCGCCATGGGGCAGGCCCCGGCTGGCCAGGCAGATGACGAAGAGGCGCTGCTGGCACGCTGGTATGAACTCGATGCCCTGCTCGCCGCCGATCTGGCCCGCAAGCCCAAGCACCAGACTCCGCGCCTGCAGCAGCAGTGGCAGAGCGAGCTGACGCACCTTGCCGAGCGACTCGGCTTTGTCTGATGCCAGCATCATCCATCCATTACTACTCAACTCACGCGGCCAACCCGGGTTGGCCGCAAGGAATCATCATGACATCAACACAACCCGACATCAGACTGGACCCCGTCACCGATGCCGACTTGCCCCACATCTTCCGCGGTCTGTCGGATCCGCGGGTCGTTGCCTACTACGGCGTCAGCTACGACAGCCTGACGGCGTGCCAGGCCCAGATGACGTGGTATGCAGAGTTGACCCGTACCGGCCGCGGCGCCTGGCACCTCATTCGTGACCGGCACACGGGCGAACCGCTCGGCGCCATCGGTTACAACGATGCCGACCCGACTCACCGGCACGCCGAGCTGGGCTACTGGCTCTATCCCGAGCATTGGGGCAAGGGGGTGATGAGCGCGGCACTGCGGCTGTGGCTGCCGCTCACTTATCGCACCAGCGAGCTGCACCGGCTGCTGGCAGTGGTGGAGGAGCCCAACCTCCCCTCCGCCCGCCTACTGGAGCGGGCCGGTTTTCACTACGAGGGCACGGCGCGGGAGTGTGAACGCAAGGGAGATGGTTTTATCTCCCTGTGCCACTACGCCATCTTGCGCAGCGACCTGCCCGCAAGCCGCTGACAAGCAACAAAAAGCCCCGCACTGCGGGGCTTTTTTCGGGGGCTACTTGATGGCGCAAATATCGTCAGAGGTCAGCAGGCGGCGTCTGCGCCGCCACAACGAGAAGCCGCCGTAGCCAAGACTCAGCACTACCGCATAGAGCACCTGGGAGGCGAGCGCCACCAGCACCAGAGCGCAGAGCAGCACGCTTATCCCCGCCAGCCCCTTGCCCACCCCGCCAAGCAAACGCCAACCCGCCGCCATGCAGAGCAGGTAGACCAGCACGAAGTTGCCGTTGGCGTAGCGGATCAGCTCATCGAGCGGCAGTCGCAGCCAGATGATGAGGGTGATGCAGAGCAGACAGATGGCGAGCACCAGAGTAAGCGCCCGCAGCGGTGCGCCGCGGGCGGTGAGCACGGCCAGCGAGGCGGGCAGCTTGCCTTCGCGCGCCATGCTCCAGATCAGCCGGGCAAAGCCCTGAATGTAGATATTGATGCTGGCAAAACAGGAGAGGTAGCCGAGCACCGCCACCAGCCACTTGGCGGTGGGGCCGAACAGCAGTGCCAGCAGGGAGGGGATGGCGGTGGCGTTTTTCGCCTCATCGCCGTAGAGGCCGTATTTGAGCACCACCAGCGAGTGGATCCAGTAGATAAGCCCCGCCAGAAGTACCCCGCCAAGCAGGGCGATGGGGTAGTCCCGCTCCGGTCGCTTGAACTCCTCCCCCATATGGGCGAAGGCTTCCAGCCCGACGAAACACCAGAACATCACCGCCAGCGCGGTGGCCATAGGGGGCCACTCGTCCGTCGTCGGCAGCGGTCGCGCTGCGTCACGCCAGCTCACCTCCCCCTTGAACCAGATAAGCAGGGTGAGCCCCAAAATGGCGAGCGCAATCAGCAGTTGCAGATTGCCGGAGGAGCGCGCCCCGCGCAGCCCCAGCAGGAAGACCCCGAGCAGAGTCAGCAGCTGGATGGCCCAGAGGGTCCACTCCCCCATCTCGAACAGGGCGTGCCAGAAACCGGCGGCAATCATCAGGGCGGCGGGCAGGCCCACCGGCAGCACAGCCAGAAACAGGAAGGCTGAGAAGCGCTCGGCGCCGTTGCCAAAGGCAAGGCCGATGAGGTGCGGGGCGCCGCCCGCATGGGGATAGCGGCGGCCGAGGCGGGCGAAGGTAAAGGCGATGGGCAGCACCAGCGCAATCAGCAGCAACCAGGCCCAGAGCGAGGCCCCACCCGCCAGCGAGGCGGCAGTTGCCGGTACCACGAAGATCCCGGTGCCGAGCAGCGAGGTGGCGAGCAGCCCCATCCCCTGCCAGAGCCCGAGATCCTTTTTCAACCCAGACATATCCTTTTGTCCTGACTAAAAAAACATCCCGCCATGTTAGGCCTGCCCCGCTCCTTTGTTAAGTACGATGGTTAAGCGCGGTGGCGAAAATATGCAGCCTTTTATTCAGGCTCGGGCTCAGCTTGCAGGGATTCGGCCAGAAAATCCCCCAGCAGGGTGATCTTGAGCACCTGCCGCCGCGCCGCCGGATAGATGAAGTAGAGGGTTTTGGCCGGGCTCTGATAGTTGCCAAGCAGCGGCAGCAGACGTCCCGCAGCGATATGGTCACGCACCTGTTCGGCAGGCTGCAAGGTGATGCCGGCCCCCGACAGTGCCGCCGTCAGCAGCGCCGGCCAGTGGTTGATGCGCAGGCGCGAGGCGACCCGCACCTCCTCGCTCTGGCCATCGCCCCCGACAAACTGCCAGCGCTCGTGCTCGCCCCAGTTGCCGTGCAGACACTGGTGGCGGGCGAGATCGGCCGGATGACGGGGTACCCCGTGACGATTGAGGTAGTCGGGCGCCGCGCAGAGCCGGTAGTGCTGAGTCAGCAGCGGGCGGGCAATCAGCGCCTCATCCTGCGGGCGCAGGGTACGGATGGCGGCATCGAACCCCTCCTCCACCAGATCGACCCAGCGCGGGGTAAGCTGCAGATCCACCTCCAGCTTGGGGTAGCGGTCGAGAAAAGCAGGCAACAGCGGCACCAGCCGGTGATGGCCAAAACTGAGAGGGGCGGCGATGCGCAGCCGTCCGGCCGGCTCGGCCAGCAGGTTCTGGGTGAGTGACTCGGTCAGAGCCAGCTCCTCCAGCACCCGCTGGCAACGAGCGAGAAAGAGCTGGCCCAGTTCGGTCAGGGTCTGCTGGCGGGTGGTTTTGTGAAACAGCTTACCCCCCAGCCACTGCTCCAGCCCCAGCACATGCTTGCCCACCATCTGGGCGCTGATCCCCTCTTCGCTCGCCACCGCGCTGTAGGAGCCGAGATCCACCACCCGGGTGAAGATACGCATGCTGGTCAATCGGTCCACAACCCCTCCTTTTTGCCCGTTTCAAGGCCATTTGGCCTGCGACAAGGGCTCAGATTCACAACCAAAAGTTTAGTAAGAAATGATTTTTAGCCAATTTATCGCACTTTTGGTTACCAATATAGTGGCCAGCAACGCCACCAAACAGGACATATCCCCATGAAAAGCACCTATCTGGCCGCCCTGCTGGTCGGTCTGCTGGCCACCGGTGTCAGCCAGGCGGCCGAAAGCAGCTTTATCAGTAACCTCGATCACGCCCCGGCCACAGCAACTCAAGCCCGGCCCGATATCTTCCGGGTCAGCCTGCTCGGTACCGGCACCCCGGTGCCCCAGATCAGTCGCGGCGGCTACAGCACCCTGGTCGAGGCGGGCAACCAGAAGCTGGTGTTCGACTTTGGCCGCAACTCCGCCACCCGCCTGTGGCAGCTGCATATCCCCATCGGCCGGGTCAACGCCTTCTTCCTCACCCACTTCCACTCGGATCACACCAACGGGCTGGCGGATCTCTGGCTGACCGGCTGGCTGCAACCGGCCTATGGCCAGCGCCACGCGCCGATGGAGCTTTACGGGCCCAAGGGCACCGATGCCCTGGCTCACGGCCTGCAGCAGGCCTACGCCACCGATATCGCTACCCGGGTCAAGGATGAGGGAACGCCGCTGGACGGGGTGAAGATCAACAGCCACGAGGTGACTGCCGGGGTGGTCTACGACCGGGATGGGGTCAAGGTAACCGCCTTTGACAACGATCACGGGGTCAACATCAAGCCGTCCTTTGGCTATCGCATCGACTACCACGGCCACAGCGTGGTGCTCTCCGGCGATACCCGCTACAGCCCTCAGGTGGTGAAAGAGGCCAAGGGAGCCGATCTGCTGGTGCACTGCGTCTCCATGACCTCGGCCGAGCAGATGAAGGCCAACCCGGGTTACAAGGCGATCGCCGGTCACCTCGCCTCCCCCGAGCAGGCCGCCCGCGTGCTCAACGAAGCCAGACCGGCCCTGACCGTGTTCAGCCACATAGGGCTCAACGGCAAGATCACGGTCAAAGATCTGGCGCAGGATCTGCGTGCCCGCTACACAGGCCCCTTCGTCATCGGCAATGACCTGATGCAGATTGACCTGCCCACCACGCCGTCCGGCAAGGGCTACGCCCTCTGGCAGGCGGAGAACATCGACAACAAATAGGTGATGTGGATGCCGGTCAGTCATGACCGGCATCCGCAATCGGCACCACAGGGCTATCTTTAAGAGGTGTTTGACCACAAGGAGTTATCTCATGAGTCTGAAATGGAAGCACCTCGCCCTGGCCACCCTTCCCCTGCTCGGCATGTCGGCAGCTCAGGCGGCGCAGTTGACCAGCCTTGAATGGCCCCCCTACACCAGTGCCAGCCTGCCTGAACAGGGTGAGACCAGTCAGGTGGTGACCGCGGCCTTTGCCCTGGCCGGCGACCCGCTGACCATCAAGTTCTACCCCTGGCAGCGGGCGGTGGACGAGGCGACCAACAACCCCGAAGTGCTCGGCTATTTCCCCGAGTATCTCGATCCCAAGAGCAGCTGCCTCTTCTCCGATCCCATCGGCCACGGCCCTCTCGGCTTTGCCCAGCGGGCCGATCAGCCGGTGAGCTGGCAGAGTCTGGACGATCTGAAGGGCAAGAAGATCGGGGTCGTCAGCGGTTACGTCAACACTACCGAGTTTGACCAGAAGGTGGCCAGCAAGGCGCTCTCGGCCGATGCCACTACCTCGGATAGCCAGAACCTGCTCAAGCTCGGTAACGGCCGGCTCGATCTGGCGGTCATCGACCAGAACGTGATGACCTATCTGCTTGAGAGCGATCCCCATCTCAAGGGGGTCGCCGCCAACCTCGCTTTCAACAGCAAGATCCTCGAGGACAAGTCGCTCCATGTCTGCTTTACCAACTCCGCCAAGGGCAAGGAGGCGCGGGACAAATTCAACAAGGCGCTGGCCAGCGACGAGGTGAAGAAGCTGATGAAGTAGCGCTCTTCGCCGCAAACAGCCATAAAAAAAGCCGCCTCTTGCGAGGCGGCTTTTTCATTCAACAGATTGACCGGTGTTATCAGGCAATCAGCTTGTAGATGATACCGGACATGGCGATCAGGCCGATGATGGTCACGAAGCCGTTGCTGATGTTGCCAGCGTATTTGCGCATGGCAGGAACCTTGGCGATGGCGTACATCGGCATCAGGAACAGCAGCATCGCGATGATGGGGCCGCCCAGATCTTCGATCATGCCGAGGATGCTCGGGTTGATGGTAGCGATGGCCCAGGTGGTCAGGATCATGAAGATCGCGGTCACTTTGTTCAGCTGCTTGACGTCAACGTTCTTGCCCTTTTCACGCAGAGCCTTGGCCATCAGGCCGTTCATGCCCTCTTGCGCACCCAGGTAGTGACCCAGGAAGGATTTGCTGATGGCAACCATGGCGATCAGCGGAGCCACAGTGGCGATAACCGGGTTATCGAAGTGGTTGGCCAGATAGGACAGGATGGAGATGTTCTGTTCTTTGGCAGCAGCCAGGTCAGCCGGAGAGAGGCTCAGTACGCAGCTGAATACGAAGAACATAACGGTCATCACCATCATGACGTGGGCGCCCAGCAGGATGTTGCTGCACTTCTTCTCGGCGTTCTCACCGTAACGACCTTTGTTGTCCACCGCGAAGGAGGAGATGATCGGAGAGTGGTTGAAGGAGAACACCATTACCGGGATAGCGAGCCACAGGGTCTTGATGAAGTCGCCGTTGAAGGCATCACCCAGCGCCGGAGCTTCAGTGATGATGGCACCGTTCCAGTGCGGGATCAGGTAGAGCGCCAGGCCCATCAGGGTGATCACGAACGGGAATACCAGCACGCTCATCGCTTTGACGATAACCTGGCCGCCGAGGCGAACGATCGCCATCAGACCGAGGATCAGCGCCAGAGACAGGATGGCACGGGGAGGTGCAGTCATGCCCAGCTGGTGAACCATCAGGCTTTCGACGGTGTTGGTGATGGCTACTGAATACATCAGCAGGATCGGGTAGATGGCAAAGAAGTAGAGCAGGGTGATGAACTTGCCTGCGGTCTTGCCGAAGTGCTCTTCTACTACTTCGGTGATGTCGCCATCACGGGTAGAACCGGACAGCACGAAGCGGGTCAGGCCACGGTGGGCGAAGAAGGTCAGCGGCAGGGCCAGGATCAGCATGGCAACCAGCGGCCACAGGCCACCTACACCGGCGTTGATCGGCAGGAAGAGCACACCGGCACCGATTGCGGTACCGTACAGGCCCAGCATCCAGACCACATCGGCCTTGTTGATGCCACGAGCGGCGTTGCTGGCTACACGACCATCAGCTGCAATATTCATGTCAGACATAAGTTGTTCCTGTCATCTAGGAAAAATGGGATTCTTGTTCATTCGGGCCTTGGCCCGGTTCCATCTCCCTGGAACGCCTGCTCTTCTTCCCTGTAGCTCTCACGCCCCGGCAATCTGGTCATCACTCCATGTAACAACAAGAATGCAACAAACAACGGCATGAGTTTTTGACTCTGAGGGGGGACACCTGCTCGCCTTAACAACTCGACAACATGCGTCTCTCTCGATGGGGTGACTTTAATTAAATGACCTTATTAATCACAGCGTTTTTTTGAATTAATCAACCAAAGTTTGATTCGAGTCGCCTTTCGGACGACTAAGATCACACTCAAGGCGCCTTGTTGTGAGTTTTTTTTAACATTTAAAATTAGTTTCACTGGATTCAATGAATTTTGATATTTTACATTTTTAAAACAAGCGACCATTTCCGAGTGGATTGTATGCAACATCCCCTTGGCGTACCCTTGTGATTCACGCCTTTTTGTTGACTCAAGATGACCATAACCCGTACCGATCTCGCCGAACTGGCGGTGTTTGCCGCCGTCGCCCGCCATCGCAGTTTCAGCAAAGCCGCCCTCGAACTCGGCGTCTCCGCCTCCGCCATCAGCCACAGTCTGAAGGGGATGGAGGAGCGACTGGGGGTGCGGCTGCTCAACCGCAGTACCCGGGCCGTGGTGCCGACCGAAGCGGGCCAACGGCTGCTCAAGCAGCTGCTCCCCACCCTCAATACCCTGGAAGAGGCGCTCGCCGAGCTGGCCCGCAACAGCGATGAACCGGTGGGCAGGCTCAAGCTCTGCGCCCCGCGCAACGCCATCGACAGCCTGCTGGCACCGGTACTCATCGACTATCTGGCCCGTTATCCGCGGATGCAGGTGGAGGTAGTGGAGCAGGAGCTGATGCCGCGCATGATCGAGGATGGCTTCGATGCCGCCCTCTTTTACGGGGATCTGCTGCCCAAGGAGATGATCGCCATTCCGCTCGGGCCGCCCCAGCGCTATCTGGTGGTAGGCTCCCCCGCCTATCTGGCGCAAAACGGCACGCCGGAGCACCCGAGCGAGCTGAGCCGCCACGCCTGCATCGGCTATCGCCTCACGCCGCACCACCACTACCGCTGGGCCTTTGCCGCCGATGGCAACCTGCTGGAAATAGAAGTCACCGGGCCGCTCACCACCAGCACGCCGGCCCTCTATCTGGGCGCTGCCGAGGCGGGGTTGGGACTGGCCTACTGCCTTGAGGAGGAGGTGAGCCAGAAGGTTGCAGAGGGGAAACTCATCACGGTGCTGGAGCCCTGGAGCCCCACCTTTGCCGGCTTCTATCTCTTCTATCCGAGCCGTCATCAGCTCGGCAGCGGACTGCGCATCCTGATCGACATGCTCAAGGCGCACTATCAAAATAGCGGATTACTGAGCAATACTCAGCAATTCATCAAGTAGAAACCGGATTATCACAAAAAAAGTATTAATCTAGACTAACTGTTCGATAACCGAGCACATCGAGAGAACAGATATGTCTGCCTACTTCACATTACGGCAACGGGCCATGACCCGTCGCTTCTGGGCCTATGCCCTCCCTTCGATCCTTGCCATGCTGGTGTCCGGTGCCTACTACCTGGTCGATGGCATCTTCGTCGGCCACTATGTGGGGGCGGCCGGTCTGGCCGGCATCAATCTGGTCTACCCGGTCATCATGGTGCTGCTCGGTCTGGCCGCCATGATCAGCATGGGCGCCGCCACCGGCATCTCCTACCAGCAGGGTGCCCGCAACTTCGCGCTGGCGCGCAAAACGCTGGTCAATGCCCTCTGGCTGCTGCTGGTGCTCGGTATTACCACCCCCATCCTGCTCTATTACCTCCACACCGATATTCTGCTGGCACTCGGCATCGAGCAGGGTACCGAGACTTGGAAGCAGGCGAGTGACTATCTGCTCTGGATTGGCGGCGGTACCCTGCTGCTGGCAAGCAACCTGGCGGTGCCCTATCTGCTGCGCAACGACGGTCGCCCGAAACTGGCCATGGTGCTGGTAAGCAGCGGCGCCGTGCTCAACATCCTGCTCAACTACGTGATGGTGGCCAGACTGGGGCTGGGACTGATCGGTACCGCCCAAGCGACCCTGATGGCGGAAGGGGCGGTAAGCCTTATCGGCCTTGGCTACTTCTTTACCCCCTGGGCCCGGCTGCGCCTCGGCTGGCGCGACATGGTGCCGAACCTGCCCACGGTGCCGAACCTGCTCTTTACCGGTCTGCCGAGCCTGATTGCCCAGTTCAACCTCGGCCTGCTGCTGATGCTGCACAACAGCCAGCTGATGGTGTATGGCAATGTGAAGGATCTCGCCGGCTTTACCGTGGCCGGTTACACCGAGGCAGTCTTTATCGTCATCCTGCAGGGGCTGGCCTTCGGCATTCAGCCGCTCATCAGCAAGGCGGCCGGGGCCAAGCGCAATCGCGACCTCAAGTATCTGATGGAGATGGGGCTCAAGTTCACCTTCATCTACGGCATGCTGGTCTGGATCACCATCCAGCTGCTGCCCCAACAGGTAGCCATGCTCTATACCGGCGATGACGACCCCGAGCTGCTGGCCGCCGCCGTCAGCAGTCTGCTGCTCAATCTGGGCGCTATTCCGCTGGAGGGGGTCATCATGTTCGGCATCGTGCTGCTGCAATCCATGGCCCGTACCCGTCAGGCGCTGGTCATCTCGATTGCCAAAACCGTGCTGCTGCTCCCGCTCATCTTCCTGCTGCCGCTGCTGTGGGGCCGTGATGGGGTGCTGATGGCCCAGCCGGCCACCGTGCTGCTGCTCACCCTGCCGCTCTGCTGGCTGCTGTGGCGTGAATGGCTGCGCCTCAAGCGCGCCTGCGCCCCCACAGCCAAGCGCCGCGCCAAGCCGGTCAGGGCCGACGGGGCCATTCAGCTGGCTCGCTAAACTCTGCCCAAACCCTGCCTGCAATCGGCATAAAAAAACCGGCATCCCTGATGCCGGTTTTTTCATCTCTCAGCGCCCGATCACACTCAAGCCATCACTTCCGGCCTGAGCTGGGCCATCAACCCGGGGTTGTCGCTGTAATCCACCGGAATGGCCACCACGGCCGGCCCCTCAACCGCCAGCGCAGCACGCAGGGTGGCGCGCAGCTCGTCGGCCGAACGCACCGCAAAACCGGCCGCCCCGAACGACTCGGCGTAGCGCTTGAAGTCGATGGCACCGAACGACACGCCGGAGGTGCGGCAATACTTCTGCTGCTCCTGGATCGCTACCATGTTGTAGCCGTTATCGACCCAGATGATATGGACGATATTGCTCTTGAGCCGCACCGCCGTCTCCAGCTCCATGCTCGACTGCATAAAGCTGCCATCCCCCGATACCGAGATCACCTTCTCCCCCGGCCGTACCAGCGCAGCGCCGATGGCCCACGGCAGGGCGACCCCCATGGTCTGCTGACCGTTGGAGATGAGCACCTGACGGGCGCGGAAGCTGTAAAGGTAGCGAGCGATCCAGATATGGAAGCTGCCCATGTCGACGCAGAGGGTCATGTCATCGCGCACCAGATCCTGCAGCTCGCGCACGATCCGCAGCGGGTGCACCGGCGTGCCGTGCAGATCGTCGGCCCGCATCGCCAGCCGCAGCCGCTGCTGGCGCACCCCTTGCAGCAGGCGATCCACCTCGGGGATACGCAGCTTGGGCGACCCCATGCGGCGGGTCAGTTGCAGCAAGTTGGCACGGATCGATCCCAGCAGCTCCGCCGCCGGGCAGTAGCAACTGTCGATATCGGCGGGCAGCACATCGATATGGAGGATGCGGCGCACCCGGTCGCCATTCCACAGCACGGGGTCGTACTCGATGGGGCTGTAGCCGATGGCGATCACCAGATCGGCCCCCGCCAGCAGCTGATCCCCCGGCTGGTTGTTAAAGAGCCCCACCCGCCCGGCAAAGTCATCGAAGTGGCAGCTGTCGACCACCCCGGCCGCCTGATAGGTGCCGGTCACCGGCAGCCGCGCCTTGTCGAGGAAGGCGCGCACCGCCTCGGCGTTCTCCGGCCGGCTCGCCATCAGGCCGAGCAGCACCACCGGATTGTCCGCCTCGCGAATGAGCTCCATCGCCTGGGTCATGCTCGCCTCGTCGGCGGCGCCGGGCTCCGGCATCTCGCGCGGCACCAGCACCTCCCCCTGCACCGGCTTGTTGATGATGTCCATCGGCAGGCTGACAAAGGCGGCACCCGGGCGGCCAAACTCGGCGGCCCGAAAAGCGTTGGCCATCACCTCGGAGAGGGCTGCCCCGCTGTTGACCTGTGCGCTGAACTTGGTCACCGGACGGCAGAGGTTGACCGTATCCATGCTCTGGTGGGTGAGCTTGAGGCAGTCGGCGCGGCGCACCGCACCGCCCAGCGCCACCATGGGATCCCCCTCCGAGGTGGCGGTCGCCAGCCCGGTAATAAGGTTGGAGCAACCGGGGCCCGAGGTGACCAGCGCCACCCCCGCCTTGCCGGTCAGGCGCCCCACCGCGGCGGCCATAAAGGCGGCGTTGGCCTCGTGGCGCACCACTATGGTCTCGATGGGGGAGTCCTCCAGCGCATCGAACACCCGGTCAATCTTGGCACCGGGAATACCGAACACCTGCTTGACCCCCTGCGCCTCCAGATGGCGCACCACCAGCTCGGCGCCGCACTTCCACTGTCTGTTTTCCATGATATTGCTCCTTCTATATCAGCCTTCTGCGGCCTGAATGGCGCGATCGAGATCGGCGGGGTTGAGGTCGGCCTGCCGGAAAGCGGGATCCGATGGCAGGGCCAGATTGAGATGACGCACCACGGAGAGACGCAGGGTGCCGTGGGCCATGGTGTAGTCGAGCAGATGACCGCCGCCGCTGCGATCGGCGGTGATCATGTGCTCGTGAAAGCCCGCCACATTGATCCCCTGCACAAACGGCGGGCAGCGAAAGCCCACCAACGTCCCCGCCACCGCGGCAAAACGGAACAGCGGCTGCTGCTCGATGGCTTCCAGCATGGGGCGATAGGGCGGCTCCTGACGCGGCACGGTGCGCACCTTGGCCGACTCGAACTGGCCGTCGAGGCGCATGGCGACGAAGACGTTGTCGGAGCCCACCAGCCGGTCGACCCACTGGTGAATTTCGTCGCGGCTGAGGGGATGGTCGAAGCGACGCTCCAGACAGGGGCGAAAGTGGGTCATCACCGCAAAGGGGGTCTTCTGATCGGCGCGGGCCGGTCGGGCCGAGCCATCGGCCCGCAACTGGTGGATCTGGCGCTCGAAGGCGATCAGCTCGCCATCGAGGTGGTTGAAGGTACCGAGACCAAAGTCGCCGTGGCGCAGCAGCTCGCTCATGGTGGTCTCCCCTTCGTAGACCCCCGCCAGCAGGGCGCTCATCAGCGAGCTTTGATAGATCTCGCCGCCATCGTGCTGCCTGCGCCAGCGGGAAAACTGCTGGCTCACTTCGAGGGCACACGCGCATCCGGCACTGTCAGATGTTGCAATACGTTCCATTCGGGTTTCACCTCCGGCCTGAATCCTGTTAGCGTTCGGATTCAATGGTGACCCGGATCACATTTCAACGCCAATACACCGATCCCGCGACTTTGAGACTCTTTCGATATGGAACTGCGAACCCTGCGCTACTTCATGGCGGTCGTCGACAAACAGAACTTCACCCGGGCAGCCGAGGCGCTCAACATGGCCCAGCCGCCCCTGAGCCAGCAGATCCGCAAGCTGGAGGAGAGCCTCGGCACCCCACTGCTGCGCCGTCTCACCCGCGGCGTCGAGCTGACCGAGGCGGGTGCGAGCCTCTATCGGGATGCCACCCAGATCCTGACGCTGGCCGATGCCGCCAAACAGAAGGTGAAGCGGATCGCCCGCGGCGAGCAGGGGGCGCTGCGCATCGGCTTTGCCGGCTCCACCGTGCTCCACCCCGCGGTGCTGACCCTGTTGCACGACTATCGCGAACGCTACCCCGAGGTGGCGCTCACCCCGCAGGAGGGCACCATGCCGGCACTGGTGGAGGCGCTGCGCCACGACCGGCTCGATGCCGCCATCCTGCGGCTCCCCTGCAGCGGCAGTCAGGGGCTGGATCACCACCTCATCGAGCAGGAGCCGCTGCTGATCGCCCTGCCCACCAGCCACCCCAAGGCCAAGCTCGGCCCCATCGCCCTCGCCAGCCTGCGCGACGAGAGCTTTATCCTGTTCCCCCGCGAGATTGGCCCGGGCCTTCACGACGGCATCATGGCCCTCTGCCGGGAGGCGGGATTCGAGCCGCAACTCGGCCCCGTCTGCCCGCAGGTGATCTCCACCGTCGGCATGGTGCAGGCGGGTTTTGGCGTGACCCTGGTGCCAAGCTCGGTGGCGGCGTTGCGCCCGCTTGGGGTGAGCTATCACCCCATCGCCGGCAGCGGCCTGATGACCGCCATCAGCCTCGCCACCCGCCCCCACCCCGGCAGCGCCGTGCTGCGCCGCTTTATCGCCCAGATACAAAAAAGGCCTCCCAAAGGAGGCCTTTTACGGCAATCTTGATGCCTTGCTTGACGGTCGCGGTTTACTTGACGGTCACGCGGGCAAACTTGCGCTTGCCGACCTGATAGACGGCGGTACCGGCACCGATGAGTGCCTTGCCATCTTCCAGCTTCTCGCCATCAACCTTGACCGCGCCCTGCTTGATCATCCGCAGCGCTTCGGAGGTGGTGGCCACCAGATCGGCATCTTTCAGCAGGTTGGCAATGGCCAGACCTTCGCCTTCCAGAGCCAGCTCGACTTCCGGCATTTCGTCCGGAATGGCGTTCTTGGAGAAGCGCTGGGTGAAATCTTCGTGGGCCGCTTCGGCCGCCGCTTCGTCGTGATAACGGGCGATGATCTCTTTGGCCAGCCAGATCTTCACGTCGCGCGGGTTGAGAGTGCCGGCAGCGATGCCTGCCTTGAACTCTTCAATTTCAGCCAGCGGACGGAAGGAGAGCAGCTCGTAGTAGTTCCACATCAGATCGTCGGTGATGGACATGATCTTGCCGAACATCTCGCCCGGAGCGTCGTGGACGCCGATGTAGTTGCCTGCGGACTTGGACATCTTCTTGACGCCATCCAGACCCACCAAGAGCGGCATCATCAGCACGCACTGGGTCGCCATGCCGGCATCTTTTTGCAGCTCGCGGCCCATCAGCAGGTTGAACTTCTGGTCGGTACCGCCGAGCTCAACGTCCGCCTTCAGCGCGACCGAGTCATAGCCTTGCAGCAGCGGATAGAGGAATTCGTGAATCGCAATGGACTGGCCGTTGCTGTAGCGCTTTTTGAAGTCGTCGCGCTCCATCATGCGGGCCACGGTCTGCTTGGCCGCCAGCTTGATCATGCCGGTCGCACCCAGCTCGCTCAGCCAGGTCGAGTTGTACTCGATGCGGGTCTTGGCCGGATCGAGGATCTTGAACGCCTGCTCGGCATAGGTGAGGGCGTTGTGCTTGATCGCCTCTTCGGAGAGCGGCGGGCGGGTGGCGTTCTTGCCGGAGGGATCACCCACCATGGCAGTGAAGTCACCGATCAGCAGGATCACTTCATGGCCCAGATCCTGGAAGGTCTTCAGCTTGTTGAGGATCACGGTGTGACCCAGGTGAATGTCGGGGGCCGTCGGGTCCATGCCCAGCTTGATGCGCAGCGGGCGCCCTTCCTTCAACTTGGCAACCAGTTCCTCTTCAACCAGAATTTCTTCCGCTCCGCGCTTGATCTCGGCTAGCGCCACCTCGAGCTGGGACATTTTTTGACTCTCCATCACGATTCCACAGGGCCAAACATATTACTGGAATGGCGGGCCAATTGGAAAGGCTGTAAAATCCGTCCATTCTGCCCGACTTCATCTGCATCTCATGGTTATTTGGCACGCCTTCAACTCTCTCCCTCACTGGCACCGCAAGATGGTGCTGATTTTGAGCATCATGATCATGATGCTGGCGGCCTGGCCCAGCGAACAGGCGGTCGCCACCCGGGTCGATGAAAACGGCAACGAGATTGCCCTGCGACAGCAACAGGAAGAGAACAGCGACGACAATCTGCCCCAGGACAACATCACCGCAGATGCCGTGCAACCGGCCACCCCGCCCAAGCCGAGCTATGTCACCAAACATGTGAAGGTGCGTCGCGGCGACAACATGGGGGTGATCTTCCAGCGTCTGGGGCTCAGCACCACGGATCTGCACCTGATCGACCAGCTCGATGACAGCAACCCGCTGCGCATGTTGCAGCCGGGGCAGGAGCTCACCTTCAAGCTGACCGAAGATGGCCAGCTGCACAGCCTCTACTACCCCCACAGCTTGGAGCAGGCGCTCAAGGTGAGCCGCAAGGATGACACCTTCGTCGCCCGCAGCGTCAAGATCGCCCTCGACACCCGTGAACAGGTGACCAAGGGGGAGATCCGCTCCAGCTTCTGGAGCTCCGCCGTCGAGGCGGGCATGACCGAGGATCAGATCATGGACTTGGCAGCTATCTTCGGCTGGGACATCGACTTTGCTCAGGACTTGCAGCCGGGGGACAGCTTCCGGGTGGTCTACGAGGACAAGTTCCGCGATGACGAGCGGGTTGCCTCTGGCGATATTCTGGCCGCCGAGTTCGTCAACCAGGGTACCGCCTACCGCGCCGTGCTCAATGAAGATGGCAACTACTACACCCCGGAAGGCAAAGCGATGCGCAAGAGCTTCCTGCGCGCGCCGGTCAACTTCAAATACATCAGCTCCAACTTCAACCCGCGCCGCCTCCATCCGGTGACCGGTAAGATCCGCCCCCACAACGGCATCGACTATGTGGCGCCGGTGGGCACCCCCATCATGGCAGCGGGCTCCGGCAACGTGGTGGCGGCCGGTTACAACCAGTTCAACGGCAACTACGTCTTTATCAAACATGCCGGCAACTATGTGACCAAGTACCTGCACCTCTCCAAACGCACCGTCAACAAGGGGCAGCGGGTCAAGCAGGGGCAGACCATCGGCCTGTTGGGGGGCACCGGTCGCGTCACCGGCCCTCACCTGCACTATGAATTTGTGGTGGGCGGCGTACACAAGAACCCGCGCACCCTCAATCTGCCGCAGGCGGAGTCCCTGAGCGGACGCGAGCTGGCCAACTTCAGAAAACTGGCGACACCGCAACTGGCCAAGCTCGACAGCCCCGAGCTGCAGCTGGCCCAGAACAAGCGGGAGAGTCGCGGCAACTAAAGCCTTCAGGGCTGGCGGGGTAGCGGCCCCGTCAGCCCTTTTTATTTTGCCTGCGCATGGCTCTGCGCCATGCTGCATCGGTGTCGGGAAGCGGACTATCCCGACCAGCGAGTGAGGAGAGCCAATGGCTGAACGCTATATCGGATTGATGTCAGGCACCAGCATGGACGGCATCGACGCCGTACTGGTGGTGATCGACGGGGATCAACTGCGGGTCGAGGCGGCCCTCAGCCACCCCTGGCCCACCGCCCACGAGCTGCACGAACTCTGCACCCCGAGTGACAACGAGATCGATCGCATGGGGGTGGCCGACAATCTGGTGGCGCGCGAATTTGCCGCCGCCACCCACGCCCTGCTGGCCAAGACGGGCCTCACGCCCGCCGATATTCGTGCCATCGGCAGCCACGGCCAGACCATCCGCCACCGCCCCCAGCTTGGCTTCACCCTGCAGATCGGCAACGCGGCCCTGCTGGCGGCACTGACCGGCATCGACGTCATCGCCGACTTTCGCACCATGGACATGGCCCTCGGCGGTCAGGGTGCGCCGCTGGTGCCCGCCTTCCATCAGGCCTTCTTTGCCCGCCCCGGCGCATTGCGGGTGGTGCTGAACCTCGGCGGCATCGCCAATATCTCGGTGCTGCCGGGCCATGCCAGCGGGGTCTATGGCTTCGATACCGGCCCGGCCAACACCCTGCTCGACGGCTGGTATCGCCGCCATCACCCCAAGGGGGCCGGTTATGATGCAGGCGGCCAGTGGGCAGCCAGCGGCCAGCTCATCCCCGAGCTGCTGGAGCAGCTCTTGGCCCACCCCTACTTCGCCGCCCCCCATCCCAAGAGCACCGGACGGGAGATGTTTACCCTCGATTGGCTCGATGGCGAGCTGGCGGGCCGCCCCTATGCTCCGGCGGATGTGCAGCGCACCCTGCAGGCGCTCACCTGCCACAGCATCGCCCGCCAACTGCCCGCGACTCCCGAGGCGTTCGGGGCCAGCCAGCCCAAGACCGAGCTCTTTGTCTGCGGCGGCGGCGCCTACAACACCCCGCTGCTGGCGGAGCTGGCCAGCCTGCTGCCCGGCTGGCGCATCGCCAACACCGCCGAGCTGGGGATTGCTCCCGACTGGATGGAAGGGGCAGCCTTTGCCTGGCTGGCGGAGCGCTTTATCAAGCGCAAACCCGGCAACCTGCCCGCCGTCACCGGCGCCAGCCGTCCGGCGGTGCTCGGCGCCCTCTATCCGGCGGGCTGACGGGCCCATACCCGGCCCTGCTATCGCCTGTTAGCCCGCGGCTGGCAGGCTTGTTCCCCCTCTTCGATTCCCCTGCGCCAGTTAATGCAGCCCTCGATATTGAGGCTGTAGTAGTGCTCATCCTTCTCGATCTTGCCGGTAAAGCGAAAACCGAACGAGGCGTAGAGCTCTTTGGCAATCCGGTTATCCTCGTCGATCATCAGCAGCACCTCCCGATACCCCTCGCGGCCAAAGTGGGCCAGCAGCTCGCCAAAGACCTGCCGCCCCAGCCCCTGCCCCATAAAGCGGGCATCCAGCATAAAGCGGAAGATCTCGACCATGTCGCCCGGCGCATCACACCCCTTGTACATGACAAAGCCCACCAGCTCCTCCCCGCGATAAATCGCTCTGGGCTCAAAGCCCGGGAAGTAGGCCGCCTCCACCAGCGAGATGGCATTGCAGCAGAGATACTGCTCGAACAGGGTGCCCACCCCGTCCTTGTTGGTTGTCAGCTCGCACACCTCGAAGCAGTTCGAGGCGTCGATCTTCTCGATCCTGATCATCTACATCCTTCCGTTGTATCCGGCCCGCTGGCCGCGATAAATAAACCCTCTCCTCTCTTTGCAGTGTCATAACGCTGCACAGTCATAACACTTGCACCGCCATCACGGGCAAAACCGGAGGGGTCGCCTGCCACAACAACACAGGGTTGTGCGCCCGATGGCAGGCTCAAATTGTTTCACCTGAGTAACAAAGAACAGAGACACCATTTCACTGGTGCAAAAATAGCGGGGAGCCCTGACGGCAACCGGTCGGCAAACCGCTGTCAGGGCCGGTCGCCGATCCTGACATGCAGGGGTGAAGGGAGTCTGAACGAGCCCGTTTGCCCGGCTCGGCGCCGCTGAAAATTCATGGCATAAGGCTGATACGGTGAGCCCCTTGCAGCGGCGTGCCACGGGATATCCGGAAAGCCTTTTCACCGGCCCCATGCAAAAGCGCTGAATTATATTCCCGTTACATCTTTGCAGGGGCCTGAATATCCCGCGGCTACCATATTTTTGCTCTGCCAGATAGTGCTTATAAAAAAGCAAAAATAGATATTTATGCGGCAAGAAATGAATGCGCTGCCAGCAAGCCTGAATAATTTGCAATTATCCTGAGTGCCAGCCACCCCTATTTCTGGCGCCAATACCGTTGGCGCTGGCCTTGCGCTGCGGGCTGCTAAAAATGGCTGCCAGATGCTTCTTATCATCCCTGAATTGATCCGCACCGGAGATATATTTCAGGGCGTTGAGCCATCTCATAGAAACGCGATCCCGGTTTGCATCGCTATTTTGCGGTTCATAGAATCGCGCTTGTCTGAACCCTCTCTCCCTCTGGTGCCGCAATGGTTGCCGGGCGCGCTATATCGCCGCGCTCTGCCCACATTTTTTGTCGCTGGCGGGAGGAACCCCTGACCCCAATAACGATGATTACAACGAGGTGTATCCCAATGAGTGGCACTATTATCAAATCGGCCCGCAATACCCCCAATGCTCCGCAGCATATCGGCCCCTATACCCAGAGCGTGGCCTTCTCCCACTACAACAATATCTCCGCCCAGCTGCCGGTCGACCCGAAAAGCGGTGCCCTGGTCGAGGGTGATATCAAGGCGCAGGCCAGACAGTGCCTCACCAATATCAAGGCCATCGTCGAGAGCATCGACCATGTGATGGACGACGTGGTGAAAGTGACCCTCTTCCTGCAAGAGATGGCCGACCTCGAGGCGGTCAACGAGGTCTATCGCGAGTTCTTCCCGCGCAACCTGCCGACCCGTACCGTGCTGGCCGTGGCGGGTCTGCCGCTGCATGCCAAAGTGCAGATGGATGCGCTCATCTCCAATGGCGAAGGCACCTTCCCGCAGGCACCCTGCCCGCTGGTGAAGCTCGCCCGCAACAGCGCCCGTGCGCCGCAGGACCCGCTCTCCACCCAGACCGTCGCCTTCTCCCACTACAACAACATCGGCGCCCAGCTGCCGGTTGAGCCCGCATCCGGCGCCCTGATTGGCGGCGGTATTCGCGAGCAGGCGGCCCAGTGTCTGCACAACATCAAGGCGGTGCTGGAGGGGAGCGACGTGCCCTTCGACGATATCGTCAAGGTGACCGTCTATCTGACCAATCTGGCCGATCTGGATGCCGTCAACGAGGTCTACACCACCTTCTTCCCCGACTCCGCCATTGCCCGCGCCGCCGCCTATATGCCGGCCCGCAGCGTGATTGCCGCCTCCGCCCTGCCCATGGGAGCGCTGGTGCAGATGGATGCGGTCATCTCCCACGGTGACGGCACCCCGCCACAACTGGTGGAAGACAGACACAATCTGGTGATCCGCCCGCGCAATACCGACAAGGCACCACGCAGCCCGCTGCACACCCAGACCGTCGCCTTCTCCCACTACAACCATATCGCCGGTCAGCTGCCGGTTGATCTGGCCACCGGCAAGATCCTGACCGGTTGCGTGCGGGAGCAGACCGCCCAGTGCCTCAGCCATATCAAGACGATTGTGGAGAGCATCGGCCATGTGATGGACGATATCGTCAAGGTCAATATCCAGCTCGCCAATATCGCGGATCTGGCCGAGGTGGATGCCATCTATACCAAATACTTCCCGGCCTACCTGCCGGCCCGCACCGTGATCGCGGTGCGCGAGCTGCCCGCAGGCGCACGAATCCAGATGGATGCAGTGATGTCCAATGCGGAAAGCACCCCGCCGCAGGTATAAAGGTTGAGTTGAATAATAAAAGACACCGGTTTAGGCCGGTGTCTTTTTGTACCGACTCCTATGCTTGGAAAAGATAAATACATATGAAATATATTTCAAAATCACCAACCATAATATTTATTGAGAAGCTCTGAGATAATGTTGCCGGCGACACCTAAATTTATCTGCCAAGCTCCATCAGCAGCCTTACCTACCATTTTTTTAAACCATGACTTAACTTCAGGACCATATTCCTTATTTTCTATATCAACATGCCCCTTATCTGATTCAAGTGCGACCTTTAACTCATGTATATCATCTTCAGAAACTCCATGCCTCTGCAGCTCCTTTTCTAAGGCTGAGATGTTGTTAAAAACCTTAGAATTAACCACATGTTGAGTATTTTGTTTACCAACAAGAATTGTTGTATTGTCTCCGAATATTGCATTATTAAACATTGATGCAGGGTCTACTTCACTAGCTTTGCTTTTTACTTGCTCATCAGTCATATCATCACCAAACTCATTATTTAATTCTAGGAGAAAGTCTAACAATCTAGAACGAACCTCTGTCAGAGTTTGAACCACACCTGAAATAGGTATTTCACACCAAGCTTTTTGGATACGGTAATTATTTGCCAGCCCCTTATTAAGAATTGGAATCCATTCCATTTGTAGAGGTCGCTCTAAAAATTGAGAGTCAGATTTTACAAATTCTTCTAACACAGCTAAAGAATGCATTAACTCTGAATTTTCCAATGAACTTCGTAATTCTGCATCTAAATGTGACAACGGTATTGGATGACGATTGGCCTGATATGCCATATTAGACGCATTGACTAAAACCTCCGATGATAGAATACGATAAGGAGGTAACTCTTCGACATTTTGATAGCCATTCAGCTCATTATTGACCCATGTAACTAAGTCTTTTTGACCTAGCCGATATAAAAGCACTTTTGTTTTTATAAAAGCATTTGTTAAATTTGGTTTTTCAGCACTAAGGATATCTATTATTTCATTTATTAATTTCATCGCTGGCACCATACAATAAAATTTATATACAATTATTTGAGAGCTTTAATTTATACTTACTCATTAATTTATTCCATAAAAAATGCCCCCCATCTTACGATGGAGGGCGTTTTATTTTCCGGCTATTGGGCCAAGCTGGCCCAATCTTCAGGAATTACAGGGACTCAGCGGTCGCAACCACGTTTTCCACGGTAAAGCCGAATTCCTTGAACAGCAGCTCGGCCGGTGCGGACTCACCGAAGGTGGTCATACCGATGATCTTGCCGCCGAAACCGACGTACTTGTACCAGTAGTCAGCGATACCCGCTTCGATGGCTATACGCTTGGTGACGGAGGCCGGCAGGACAGACTCTTTGTACTCGGCAGACTGGGCGTCGAATACGTCGGTAGACGGCAGAGAGACCACGCGCACGGCACGGCCCTTGGCAGTCAGCTGCTCATAGGCGGCAACGGCCAGTTCCACTTCGGAACCGGTGGCGATCAGGATCAGCTCCGGAGTACCAGCACAATCCTTCAGCACGTAGCCACCCTTGGCGGTGTCGGCCAGCTGCTTGGCAGTACGATCCATCTGGGCCAGGTTCTGACGAGAGAAGATCAGAGAGGTCGGGCCGTCGGTACGCTCGATGGCGTGTTTCCAGGCGATGGCAGATTCAACCTGGTCACACGGACGCCAGGTGCTCATGTTCGGAGTCAGACGCAGGGAGGCAATCTGCTCAACCGGCTGGTGAGTCGGGCCATCTTCACCCAGACCGATGGAGTCGTGGGTGTAAACGAAGATGGAACGCTGCTTCATCAGAGCGGCCATGCGCAGGGCGTTGCGGGCATACTCCATGAACATCAGGAAGGTGGCGCCGTAGGGGATGAAACCACCGTGCAGGGCGATACCGTTCATGATGGCGGACATGCCGAACTCGCGGACACCGTAGTGGATGTAGTTGCCGGAGGCATCGTCGTTGGTCAGGGACTTGGAACCGGACCACATGGTCAGGTTGGACGGAGCCAGGTCAGCGGAGCCACCCATGAATTCCGGCAGCAGCTTGCCGAACGCTTCCAGTGCGTTTTGGGACGCTTTACGGGTTGCGATCTTGGCCGGGTTGGCTTGCAGGGTTTCGATGATCTTGGCGGATTCAGCAGCCCAGTTGGCCGGCAGTTCGCCAGCAGTACGGCGCTTGAATTCGGCAGCCAGAGTCGGGTGAGCAGCTTCATAGGCAGCGAACTTGGCAGCCCAGTCGGCTTCCAGTTTGGCGCCCTTCTCCTGACCGTTCCACTCGGCAGCGATGTCGGCCGGGATAACGAACGGAGCGTGGTCCCACTTCAGGAAGGCGCGAGCAGCGGCGATCTCGTCGTTGCCCAGCGGTGAACCGTGGCAGTCGTGAGAACCGGATTTGTTCGGAGAACCGTAACCGATGATGGTGCGGCAGCAGATCAGGGTCGGCTTGCCGGTCTCGGCCTTGGCGGCTTCGATGGCAGCGTTGATCGCTTCCGGGTTGTGGCCGTCAACAGCCGGGATAACGTGCCAGCCGTAAGCTTCGAAGCGCTTGACGGTATCGTCGGTGAACCAGCCTTCAACGTGGCCGTCGATGGAGATGCCGTTGTCATCCCAGAACGCGATCAGTTTGCCCAGTTGCAGGGTACCGGCCAGAGAGCAAGCCTCGTGGGAGATACCTTCCATCAGGCAGCCGTCGCCCATGAAGGCGTAGGTGTAGTGGTCAACGATGTCGTGACCCGGCTTATTGAACTGGTCAGCCATGGCCTTCTCGGCGATCGCCATACCAACGGCGTTGGTGATGCCCTGACCCAGCGGGCCAGTGGTGGTTTCAACGCCCGGCGCGTAACCGTACTCCGGGTGACCCGGGGTGCGAGAGTGCAGCTGGCGGAAGTTTTTCAGATCGTCGATGGAGAGGTCATAACCGGAGAGGTGCAGCAGGGAGTACAGCAGCATGGAGCCGTGGCCGTTGGAGAGGATGAAACGGTCGCGGTCGGCCCACTTGGGGTTGTTCGGGTTATGTCTGAGGTGGCTGCGCCACAATACTTCGGCGATATCCGCCATTCCCATGGGGGCGCCCGGGTGACCGGAGTTGGCTTTTTGAACGGCATCCATACTCAATGCGCGAACGGCATTGGCAAGCTCTTTACGAGAAGGCATCTGTATCTCCTGCGATTGCTTCATTTGATGGCCAAGATGTAAGGCGCGTTATTGTCCCAGCAGGGCGCGCGGCGTGCAAATGTTATCTGGACGAATAAAGCCGCTTTGGGAGGACAATCGCTTTTCTTGGCAGCGTTTGACCAGACAGAACAGCAGCAAACGTTTGATTTCCATCCCCTTGGGGATAGTAAGGAGCCAATAGTGGCCTTCTTGCGACACAGCGACAAAATAGTGCTGGCAATCGGGGGGGGTGCTAACTAAAATAGACGTCCAGATGTAGATACCTCTACACCGTCCTATTCATCCGGTTATTGCCGTGGCGATAACCCAGACAAGCTGAGATTAAAATCATGGCAAAGCTGTTTACTTCCGAGTCGGTCTCCGAAGGCCATCCCGACAAGATTGCGGACCAGATCTCCGATGCGGTGCTGGACGCCATCCTCAAGCAAGATACCAAGGCACGCGTTGCCTGTGAGACCCTGGTCAAGACCGGTATGGTCATGGTGGCCGGTGAAGTAACCACCTCTGCCTGGGTAGACATCGAGCAGATCGTGCGCGATACCGTGCGTGACATCGGCTACACCCACTCCGACATGGGCTTCGATGCCGACTCCTGCGCCGTGCTGAACGCAATCGGCAAGCAGTCCCCGGACATCAACCAGGGCGTTGACCGCAGCGATCCGCTGGAGCAGGGCGCTGGCGACCAGGGCCTGATGTTTGGCTACGCCACCAACGAAACCGACGTGCTGATGCCGGCCCCCATCACCTACTCTCACCTGCTGGTGAAGCGTCAGGCTGAAGTGCGCAAGAACGGCACCCTGCCGTGGCTGCGTCCGGATGCCAAGAGCCAGCTGACCTTCGCCTACGACGACGCAGGCAAGATCATCGGTGTCGATGCCGTGGTTCTCTCTACCCAGCACGCCGAATCCATCAGCCACAAAGATCTGGTTGAAGCGGTACGCGAAGAGATCATCAAGCCGGTGCTGCCGGCCGAGTGGGTCAACAAGGACACCAAATACTTCATCAACCCGACCGGTCGTTTCGTTATTGGCGGCCCGATGGGTGACTGCGGTCTGACCGGTCGCAAGATCATCGTCGACACCTACGGCGGCATGGCCCGTCACGGTGGTGGCGCCTTCTCCGGTAAGGATCCGTCCAAGGTTGACCGTTCTGCTGCCTACGCCGCCCGCTACGTTGCCAAAAACATCGTTGCCGCCGGTCTGGCCGATCGCTGTGAAATCCAGATCTCCTACGCCATCGGCGTGGCCGAGCCGACCTCCATCAGCGTGGAAACCTTCGGCACTGCCAAGGTGGCCGAAGATCTGCTGGTCAAGCTGGTACGCGAGCACTTCGAACTGCGCCCGTACGGCCTGATCCAGATGCTGGATCTGAAGCGCCCGATCTACCAGGCTACCGCTGCCTACGGTCACTTCGGTCGCAACGAGTTCCCGTGGGAGCAGACCGACAAGGCCGAACTGCTGCGCTCTGCTGCTGGCCTGTAAGGTTCACGGTTGTGATAAAAGGGGAGCCTGGCTCCCCTTTTGCTTATCTGCCATTTGACGAGAACCCGATGTCTGCCACCTCTATCCGCCTCGATCCCGCCCTGCACCAGCAGCTGCTCGCGCGCGTCGACGCCTGCTTTGCGCAGGCCGAGGCCCGCCTTGGCCGCACCTTCCCCCGCCCGCAAGTCCATTGCAACATGCGCGGTCGGGCGGCGGGATCGGCGCGGCTGCAAACCTGGGAGCTGCGCTTCAATCCCGCCCTCTGTCAGGCCAACCAACAGGCGTTTCTGGCCGAGGTGGTGCCCCACGAGGTGGCTCATCTGCTGGTCTATGCACTGTGGGGGGAAGGTCGCGGCAAAAACAGGGTCTTACCCCACGGCAAGCAGTGGCAGTCGGTGATGCGGGAGGTGTTCGGCCTTGAGCCCAGAACCACCCACAGCTTCGATCTGGCGGTTCTGGCCCAGTGCACCATCCCCTATCGCTGCCTCTGTCAGCAGCATCAGCTGTCGGTACGCCGCCACAACAAGGTGGTGCGCGGCGAAGCCCGCTATCGCTGCCGCCGCTGCAAGCAGCCGCTGGAGCGGGAACGTCCGGAGCACCAACAGTAAGCCAGCCGGTGTCGCGCTCTTGTGGTAGGGTGCCCGCCATCGTTCGTCAATCATCCCGTTTGCAAGGAATCCCATGCGTTTCATCTCCTCCCTCGCCCTGACCCTGCTGGCCGGTTTGCCGCTGCTCAGCGCGCCTCTGCACGCCCAGACCTTTCGCGAAGCCAAGCAGGATCTGGTCAAGCTCTACCGCAGCCAGCCAGACGCGACCACCTTCTACTGCGGCTGTGACATCAACTATCAGGGCAAAAAGATGAGCCCGGATCTCGCCAGTTGCGGGTACGAGCCACGCAAGCAGCCCAAACGCGCCGCCCGCATCGAGTGGGAGCACGTGGTGCCCGCCTGGGAGTTTGGCCACCAGCTGCAGTGCTGGCAGGATGGCGGGCGCAAGAACTGCGAGAAGGTGAGCCCGGAGTTCAACAAGATGGAGGGGGACATGCACAACCTCTTCCCCGCCATCGGTGAGGTGAACGGCGATCGCGCCAACTTCCGCTTCTCCGACTGGAACGGCAAGCCGGATCAGTACGGCCAGTGCCAGATGCTGGTGGATTTCAAGGAGCGCCGGGTGCAGCCGCCCAAGGGGCCGGTACGGGGCCAGATTGCCCGCGCCTACCTCTACATGAGCGAGCAGTATGGGCTGCGTCTGGCAGCGCAACAGCGTAAACTGTTCGAAGCTTGGGATCGCCAGTACCCGGCAGAGGGCTGGGAGTGCGAGCGCAACCGCCGCATCGGCAAGCTGCAGGGCAATACCAATCCCTTTATTGAAAAGCAGTGCCAATAACCCCATTTGACCAGGGAGGGGAGAGCCCCCTCCTATCATGAAACTCTTTCCTTCTGCCGCGTGAGCCTTGCTCGCCGCCTCGTAGCAGGATATGAAGGGTTTCCAAGCAAGAGACTAACAAGCAGCCATGCGCATTCCACGTATCTATGAACCGGCCACCCTGCAAGTTGGCCAGACCATCGCCCTGTCGGAAGACGGCGCCAACCATATCGGCCGGGTACTGCGCATGCAGCCGGGCCAGCAGCTCGAGCTGTTCAACGGCGATGGCAATCAATATCCCGCCACCATCGCCAGCGTCGGCAAAAAGTCGGTGGAGGTGACCATCGACAGCTGCGACGTCCAATCGGTAGAGTCACCACTGGCCATCCACCTCGGTCAGGTGATCAGCCGTGGCGACAAGATGGACTTCACCATCCAGAAATCGGTGGAGCTGGGCGTCACCTGTATCACCCCGCTCTTCTCCGAGCGCTGCGGCGTCAAGCTGCCAGCCGATCGACTGGAGAAGAAGCGCGAGCAGTGGCAGAAGGTGGTGATCAGCGCCTGCGAACAGTGCGGCCGCAACGTGGTGCCCATCGTTCGTATGCCGATGGAGCTGGATGCCTGGCTGGCGGAAGAGACCAAAGAGCTTAAGCTCAACCTGCACCCGCGCGCCGAGTACAGCATCAACACCCTGCCCGTTCCCGAACATGGGGTGCGCCTGCTGATTGGCCCGGAAGGGGGATTGTCGAGCGACGAGATCGCCCGTACCGTGCAGGAAAATTTCAAAGAGATGCTGCTGGGGCCGCGGGTGCTGCGCACCGAAACCGCCGCCCTGACGGCGATTACTGCGCTGCAGTGCCGCTTTGGCGATCTCGCTTGAGACTATCGGTCGCATCAATCAGCCCCATGGCTGCATCGACGCAGCCGCAAGCGGCCGATTACGCTGCGCTAATCGACCCTACAACCCTATCGAGCCATTAAGAAGGAACAGCGGATGACCATTAAACTCGGCATCGTGATGGACCCCATCTCGGCCATCAACATCAAGAAAGATTCCAGCTTTGCCATGCTCGAAGAGGCGCAAAAGCGCGGCTATGAGCTCTTCTATCTGGAGATGAAGGATCTCTACATGGAAGCCGGTCGAGCCTTTGGCACCATGCGCCCGCTCACAGTCAAATATGACTATGCCGACTGGTACACCCTGGGCGAGGTGGTCGATCAGCCCCTCTCCAACCTCGATGTGATCCTGATGCGCAAGGATCCGCCGTTCGACACCGAATTTATCTACGCCACCTACATGCTGGAGCGGGCCGAGGATGAGGGTTGCCTCATCGTCAACAAGCCGCAGAGCCTGCGCGACGCCAACGAGAAGCTCTACACCGCCTGGTTTGCCGAGCACACCCCGACCACACTGGTGACCCGCCGCGCCGACAAGCTGCGCGCCTTCCACGCGAAGCACAAAGACGTGATCCTCAAACCGCTGGACGGCATGGGCGGCGCCTCCATCTTCCGCATGAAGGAGGATGACGCCAACGTCGGCGTGATTATCGAGACCCTGACCGCCCACGGCAGCCAGTACTGCATGGCGCAGACCTATCTGCCCGCCATCAAGGATGGCGACAAGCGGGTGCTGGTGGTGGACGGTGAACCGGTTCCATACTGTCTGGCCCGCATTCCGGCGCAAGGCGAAACCCGTGGCAATCTGGCGGCCGGTGGCCGTGGTGAAGCGCGTCCCCTGAGCGAAGCCGACTGGGCCATCGCTCGTGCAGTGGGCCCGACGTTGAAAGAGAAGGGGCTTATCTTCGTCGGCCTCGACATCATCGGCGACCGCCTGACCGAAATTAACGTCACCAGCCCGACCTGCATTCGCGAGATTGAAGCGGCCTTCGACGTGCACATTACCGGCATGCTGATGGATGCCATCGAGCGCCGACTGGCCAAGGCCTGAGACAGCCACAGTTAAATTGCTGCTCGATGTAGTGAGCGAGTGTTAATGCAAAGAGGCGGCCCCGGGGCCGCCTCTTCTATTTCATGCCTTGCGCGTTGGTATGAAGGCTTAACAGCGGAACTGCCCTACCTTCAGCTTGAGATCGCTCGATAGCTGCTCCAGCTCGTGACAACTTTGGTTCATCTCGGAGGCGGCCGCCGTCGACTCGGTCGCAATCTGGGCGATATTGACTACGTTGCGGGTGATATCCTCGGCCACCTTGCTCTGCTCCTCGGCGGCGGTGGCGATATGGGCATTGAGCTCGTTGATCATCTCCACCGAGGTGACGATCTCGCCGAGCGCCTTGCCACAGGCAAGCACGGTGCGGTTGGACTCCTCGACCTGCTCCAGCCCGTGCATCATGCTGTTGGCGGCCTCGCTCGCCCCCTGCTGCAGCTTGACGATGGTCTTGCCAATCTCTTCGGTCGAGCGCTGGGTACGCTGGGAGAGTGTACGCACCTCATCCGCCACCACCGCAAAACCGCGCCCCTGATCCCCGGCCCGCGCCGCTTCGATGGCGGCATTGAGCGCCAGCAGGTTGGTCTGCTCGGCAATGCCGCGAATGGCATCCATCACGCTGCTGATATCGCGGCTATCGTCGGCCAGCTGGGTGATCATCGCCGCCGTGGTCTGGATATGGGAAGAGAGGGAAGACATGTGCTGGATAGCATCTTCCACCACCTCATGGCCGTGGCGGGCACTCTGGTCGGCTACTCTGGCCGCATCGGCCGCCCCGGACGAGCTGTTGGCTACCTCGGCCACCGTCGCACTCATCTGGTTCATGGCCGTCGCGCTCTGATCGGTCTCGGCCTGCTGCTGGGCGAAGCGCTGGCGGCTTTCTACGCCGATATGGGCAAGGCGGGCCGACTCTCTGGCCAGATGCTCTGCCATCTCGTTGATCTGGTTCAGCAGGTTGCGAAAATGGCGGATCACGTCATTAAGAGAACTGGCCAGCGACCCCATCTCGTCCTTGCGCAGCACAGGAGCCTGTTGGCTCAAATCAAGATCGGTCTGCATACCACGCAGCACCTGACTCATGGCCGCCAGCGGCTGACTCACGCTGCGGCCGGTCCACATACCGAAGAAGAGCACGCAACCGCCCCCGATCAGAAACAGCAGGAGAAAGAGCTGGAATAGGCGATCCTTGAGCTGGGTCAGCTCGGTCATGCTCTGTTCGGCAGCGGTCAGCTGATACTGCACCAGACCGCTGACCGCATCGCTGAGGGGGTCGATGGCACCATAGAGGGGCATGATCCGGGCACCAAGATGCGCGCGTACCTCGTCCGACCCGCCATCAAGCACCTGCAGCACGGCGGCAATCTGCTGATCAGCCGCAGCGAAGAGCATCTGAACCCGATCCGCCTCCTGCGTCTCCCCCTGATCCATCGCCATGTTGCGGTAATTCTGCCAGCTCTGGGTCACATCGTGCTGAGCCTGTATGATGGCCGCTTTCGCCTTCTCCGGCGTAAAACCGCCCACATTGGCCTTGTTGGTGGCATCAATCACGTTGACGGCGTAGAGATCGGCAATGTGCTTGAGCTCCTTCAGTTGCACCACCTCCCCCTGATACATGGCGTTCATGCCTGCCATCAGCTGGGACATCGCCTGGGTTGCCCCCACCAGCAAGGCCAACAGTGCCAGCAGAGGCACCACGCAACCCAGAATCAACTTCTGCCTGATTGAAATCCCTTCCATGGTTTTCTCTCCCTACCCGAATAAATGGCGGGCCGGCACGCCTTCGATAAAAAGCGGTTTTGCCCACAGAGTCGAGCTGCCATAATTGCCGCAAATACCTTTGCAATATCTGGCCCATATGCAAACACTGCAAAATCACTTTCTTCTTGCCATGCCAAGCCTCTCGGACCCCTACTTCGAGCGTTCGCTGGTCTACTTGTGCGAACACAACGAAGAGGGCGCCATGGGGCTGGTCGTCAACATCCCGGTCGACATGTCCGTTGAGGCCATGCTGACCCAGCTCAAGCTCACGCCCCCGACCGTTGCGGAACTCAAGCAGCCGGTGGTGCAAGGGGGGCCGGTGCACGCCGATCGTGGCTTTGTACTGCACAGCTTCCGCCCCGGTTTCGGCTCAACGATGCAGGTGGGGGACGAAATGATGGTGACCACTTCAAAGGATATACTGGAAACCCTGGGTACGAGTGAGGCTCCCGATCATTGGCTGGTGGCGCTTGGTTACGCTGGCTGGAGTGCCGGACAGCTGGAACAGGAGCTGGTTGATGGCGCCTGGCTGGTGATCCCGCCCAATCCTGACCTTATCTTCAAAACCCCTATCCACAAGCGGTGGCAGCAAGCTGCCGCCAGCATCGGGGTTAATCCGATCCATCTCTCCAGCGACGTCGGCCACAGCTGAGCCGCTGGCGAACCCCGTTTTATTTCGAGGATTTTTCATGTCATCACGCAGCATCATGGGCTTTGACTACGGCACCAAGAGCATTGGCGTTGCCATCGGCCAGGAGCTGACCGGCACTGCCCGTCCCTTGCGCGCCCTCAAGGCCAATGACGGCATCCCCAACTGGGACGAAATCGAGAAGCTGCTCAAGGAGTGGCAACCGGATCTGCTCATTGTCGGCCTGCCCCTGAACATGGATGGCACCGATCAGGAGATCACGGTTCGTGCCCGCAAGTTCGGCAACCGCCTGCACGGTCGCTTCGGCAAACCGGTCGAGTTCAAGGATGAGCGGCTCACCACCACGGACGCCCGTGCCCGCCTCTTCGAACAGGGTGGATATCGCGCGCTGGAGAAGGGCAGCGTGGACGGCGTATCGGCACAGCTGATCGTCGAAGCCTGGATGGAAGAGCAGTACAACTAAACTATCAACAACAAGGCAGGGGCTGTGCCCCTGCCTTGTTTGCATCTATCTCCCCGTCACACCAGTGACTGCGGCGCCAGCAACCCCTCTTCCTCCTGCGGTGCGGCATTCATCATCCGGTTCAGCCAAGGCACCATCAGGCCCATCACCACAGCGATAATCAGGGTCGCTATCCCAATCTTGCCAAACACGCCGGTGTAAATGGGCAAAGTCAGCAGCGGATCCGTGACCCCTTGCGGTACAGCGGTGAAGGTAGCGACATAACCCCCGAGCAGCGATGCCATCGCCTGGGTCAGGAACCACATCCCGAGGATAAAGCCCATCAGGCGTTGTGGCACCAGTGCAGCCACCATGGCCAGACCCAGCGCACTGATCATCAGCTCGCCGATGCTCTGGAACAGGTAAATAAGCACCATAAACCAGGGCGAGGTGAGCCCCTGCTCATCGGCAAACCACCAGCCGGAAGCTGCGGCAGTCAGAAAACCGAGCGAGCAGAAGAACATCCCGAGGGTAAATTTGAGCGGCATGGTGAGATCCCGCCCCTTGCTGCCCATCCGGGTATAGATCACCGCCAGCACCGGGCTACCCACTACCACCCAGAAGGGGTTGAGCGCCTGGAAGCTGACCGGGTTGACGCTCATGCCCAGCATCTCATGATGCATGTTGTTGATGGCAAAGAAGTTCAGTGAAGTCGGCATCTGGGCGTACAGCACATAGAAGAGCACCGCCTCCAGCATCAGCACGAAGGCCACATACATCTTGTTGCGACCCATGGTGTCGAGCTTGAACGCCTCGCGGAAAAAGACAATTACCACGGCGATAGTCACCGTCATCAGCACCATGTTGGCGATCACCACGTGGTGCATCAACCAGGCACAGAAGAAGACCATAACCACCGAGCCAGCCAATACCATCAGCAACTTGCCGTAGTTGAGGGGCAGATGATCCGGCTCGGAGCCAATGTCTTTCACCATATTGCGGCAGGCAAAGAAGGTGAGCAGCGCAATCACCAGCCCGACACCGCAGAGGTTGTAGGTGACGGTATAGCCGTAGTGATCGGCGATGACCGGAGCCAGCGACAGGGAGATAAGCGAGCCGATATTGATCGACATGTAGAAGAGGGTAAAAGCACCATCCAATCGCGGATCTTTCGGGGCATAACATTTGGAGAGCAGACTGGCCGGGTTGGCCTTGAACAGGCAGTTGCCGACCGCGATGGTACCGAGCGCATAGAAAATCAGGTCAGGATTGTAAATCGACATGCCGGTCATGAAATAGCCGATAACCAGTACAACCGCCCCCAGCACCATGGTGCGCTTGGTCCCGAGAATATGGTCGCCAACATAACCACCGATCGATATAAGACCATACACCAGCGCCGAGAAAGCGCCGAAGGTGATAAACGACTGCTCCTGGGAAAAACCCAGTTGCTGTACAAAGAAAACTGCCAGGATCCCCTGCACGCCGTAATAACCGAAGCGCTCCCAGAGTTCGACAAAAAATATCATGAAGAAGGGTTTGGGCTGTTGTAACAACCCGGTTGGTGCTGTTGCTGGACGCATAGTAACCTGCCTTGATAGCTGCTTATTGTTATTAATCTGATGGCGGTGAGCCCATGAAATGAAATACCTGCCAAGCCACCCGACTGCGACCTTGCCCTGTGCCGGCAAGCCGCCGCTCGATATCTGGCAACAGATGTTTCATTCGTCATCTTCAAGGTGATAAGTGGGGCAAGAAGCGACACTGATACACCGCAAAGGGGGCGAGCAGAAATAAGGGGGCACGCCCCGTTATTTCAAGGTGAGGCATGTTATGTCACTGGCAATCAACTGACTTAATGGTTGATCACACTTTAAAATCCAACTTTCATGATGTTTTCTAATGAAACCGGATTACAAATTCTCTTGCAAAGAGTGTCACTCGAGACGTGATTTATCTTCAATTCTGTGTATTGAACGACAGCAAATGGCTCTCTGCACAGCCATCACAGACTCAGAACAACTGGCAGGTACAAAAAAGCCGGCGCAGATCCGCCGGCTGAATTCAGGTAGCCCCCCGGGCTGGCGCTCGCTGATAGAGCCGCCTTATCTCCTGCAGTAACCACCTAACCTTTGAGTCCTGATTATGCCGCTTGTGCCAAAGCAGAATAAAAGTGAGTTCCAGCTTGCTGTAGAGGCGCTCGGGCAGAGGTAGCGGCAAGGTAACGAGATTGGGATGATATTTGGCTGCAAACGCGGTGCAGTAGGAGGGTGCAACCGCAATAAGCTCCTGCTGCGACTGGGCTGCCATATACAGCGCCTGCTCGAAGCTGGATACCATCACGGATACATTTCGCTTGAGCCCTTCATCCTCCAGCAACATATCCAGACTCCATGTCTCTTTGACCTCCAGCACCACGCTGCAATGGGAACAGGCCAAAAAGTTCTCCAGCGACCACAGTTGCCGAAGCAGCGGATGATCTCTGCGCAGGAAGACTACGGGCCTGTCGCAAAAGAGCTCTTCATGATCGATGTAGTAGGGAAGATTACCCAGTTTGAGCAGAGAGCGGTCGTAACTTTCGCGCACACAGACACCCAGATCTGCGTCGCCATTGACAAGGTCGCCAAGGGAGTGGCGATTTCATGCCAGCATCTTGACTATCGAGTTGGGGTACTTTTCATGAATTTTGATGGGCAAGTCACTGAGTAGATAGAAAGGGGATTGCACCATCAGACTGAAGCGAGCCCCATCGGGGATAGCATCACGATTAAGCGAGGCGATCACCCCGGTAAGCTGGAACCAGAGTTCCAGCTCATCCCCCAACGTCAAGGCAAGATTGGTAGGTTGCAACCCCCTGCGCCCTCTCACAAAAAGCGGATCGGCAAACCACTCCCGCAACTTGGCCAATCCCTTGCTCACCGTGGAAGGCGTAACATTGAGCAGCTTGGCCGCACCGGCCACACTGCGCTCAGCCAGCAGGTATTTGAAAAGCACCAGCAGATTCAAATCAAGATCTTTGAGCGCACGCATATCTCTTCTCGTCAGGCATTAGCCATAGCTGCCTTGATACAATAGCGGCCCGTCATAACGCTTGCCATCGCAGCGTAATGACGGGCCGATAGAATAGCTTGCCGTTGAACCTCAACAGCAAGAGACTAATTCCCGTACTGCCATCAACCTGATTTGTGACGACTCAAACTTTGCCTAGCTCTTTGGCACCACAAAGAAGAGACCTTCCAGATTCGGGAAACCAATCACCAGCATCTCTGTCCCCCCGTCATTTTAAAATGATTGCGATATAAGAAACCACACCATCCATCTATATTAGCCAATTGCTCTGGAGTATTTTTGTTTTTTATTTTTACTACAACGACTTTATATTCATTACAACTACAAATATAAAAATCTCCTACACCAAGCACAACCGACAATATAATATTCTGTTTTAACACCCTCGGTATCCTCTCTTTGTCATCTTGTCATCCTGCGCAATCAATTCTTGTCGTACGAGGCGCATACAGGCCTGCGCTCAAACTGCCAAACACAGAGTCCCAAAATCCCCGTTTTGTCTCTATCTGCACGACATTTTCAACACCATGACAAATAGCTGCCGCATCAATTTTGTCATTTAGACCGAAGTCGACATCAGAAAAGAAGAAATGGCTGGTAATCTCTTCTGAATGGATAATCGCACCTTTATTAAGTGCAATAGTCTGTGAGCCATCAGAGTGAACAGTATTCTTGGCACAGCCACAGAGTAATACGGTCAATAAACTGGTAACCGTTATAGTTTTGCAATTAATCATATAAACAACCTTTTTCAGTTCCACTCACCAACTACATCGAACCTTTACTGCTATAACCAAGGGGTCAAATAGAGCTTCTCTGGTATAAATAAAAGTCGTAATGATTTATTTTATGAGAGTTCAAATACTAATGGACGCCCCCTGAATAAACATCCAGATGTAAAACAGGGCAATAATGTCAAACAAGTCAATATTATTAACATTGTAATTACTGCGTAGCCTCTGGCATACACAGAAAACAATATTTTCAGTGCAATGCAGAGGCGTTTATTATAAGTGGCAGTATCTAACAGAGGGAGGTATAGAGTCTATAGCAAAACAGGAAGTCAGAACGTTCCATTACGGAATCAGTGTTAAGAGAATGTATCAATATAAATACATTTTTATCAGTATCAGCTATTCAGCGCGCATAAAAAAACCGGAGCAAACGCTCCGGTTTTTATCCATTCGATTGTTCCGACTCGCGATTGTAGAGCCGCCTTATCTCGTTGCGCAGCCACATTACCTTGGCATCCTGATTGTGCCGCTTGTGCCAGAGCAGGATAAAAGCGATCTCCAGCTGCTGATAGAGTTTCTCCGGCAGTGGCAACGGCATGGCAATGAGGTTGGCATGGTGCCTGGCTGCATACCCCCCGCAGTAGGAGGGCGCCACAGCGATAAGCTCGTGACTTGACTGGGCAGCAATATGCAGTGCCTGCTCGAAGCTGGAGACCATGATGGGCACCTCCCGCTTCAGCCCCTCTTCCTCCAGCAGACTGTCGAGGGCCCAGGTATCGTTCGCTTCCCACACCATGCTGACCTGGGGACAAGCCAGAAAATTCTCCAGCGACCACTTCTGCTGCAGCAGGGGGTGATCCTTGCGCAGAAAAGCGACTGGCCGATCGCTGAACAGCACTTCGTGATCGATGTAATAGGGCAGCCGGTTGACCTTGGCCCGGGAGCGGGAATAGGTCTCCCGGGCACAGAAACCGAGATCGGCATCGCCATTGACGATGTCGTTGAGCGAGTGATGATCCCAACCCAGCATCCTGACCACCGAGTTGGGGTACTTTTCGTAGATGGTCATCGGCAGATCACTCAGGAAACTGATGTAGAAGGGGGACTCCATCACCAGACTGAAGCGGGCGCCATCAGGGATCGCCTCGCTATTGAGCGAGGTGATGCTGTCGGTCAGCTGATACCAGACCTTGAGCTCCTCTTCCAGCGTCAGGGAGAGATTGGTCGGCTGCAACCCCTGTCGTACCCGGACAAAGAGGGGATCGTCAAACCACTCCCGCAGCTTGGCCAACGCCTTGCTGACCGCCGACGGGGTGACGCAGAGCCTCTTGGCAGCACCGGCGACACTGCGCTCCTGCATCAGATACTTGAAGACAATCAGCAGGTTCAGATCGAGCTCAACCAACGTACGCATATCCCTCCTCATTCCCGTTTATCCCCGCGATTGCGCTTCGCGAACAGCAAGCCATGGTACCAGCCCTTTCACTCCCAGGTAACTGAGCAGCGTCAGCAGCAGGGAGCAGAAAAGCATAGCCAGCGGGGAAAAGCCCAACTGCCCCGTCAGCCAAATATAGAGACCGGACAGGCTGATCTGCATGACGCAGAGCACCGCACTGGCGAAGGCCACATTGTGCTGGCAGCCATCCAGCGCTTTCCCCATGGCCACCCCGAAGCCGCAGGAGAAGCCGACACAGACCAGTGCAAAGCCGGCCAGCAGCAGTGCGACATCATTGCCCCGCAACCAGCTACCCAGCAGCAGGCATGCCGCCAGCAGGTAGGCAAGATGGGAGAGCGCCAGCACTCGCTGTTTACCCAGCCAGCGCAACAGCAGAGGCGTCAGGAAGGAGGTCGACATGCTCACTCCCGCCATCACCATCATGACGACGGAGTACTGCTCGGGGGAGAACCCATACTCCTGCATCAGGATCAGGGGAGAGACACTGACGTAGACCAGAATGGCAGTCACGCTGGTGCTGGTCAGCAGCGAAATCAGCATAAAGCGCGGGGAGCGCAACAAGGCAAAAGGCAAACTGCCGGCACTCTCCTGCCTGTTTGTCGGCCGGGTCTCCCTGAGCAGCAGGAAGTTGATCAGACCGGTCAATGCCGCCACCAGAGCCATCGTGACGAAGATCCCCTGCCATTGAAAACGGGAGAGGATGAGGTAGCCCAACACCGGCGCCAGTACCGGAATGACGCAGATAACCCCGTTGATCATGGAGAGTGCCATCGCCAGCCGCTCTTCGCTCAGCACATCCCGTAACACGGTAAAAGTCATGATATAGAGTGCCCCCGCCCCGACCCCCTGCCAGAATCGCCCCAGATAAAACTGGGTGACATCGGTTGAATGGGCTGCCACCAGCGAGGCGGCAAGAAATATGATGGCACCACCCAGCACCACGGGACGACGCCCATAACGATCGGCAATCATGCCTCCCAACAGGACAGTGGCTGCCATGCCAAAGAGATAGATGGAGAAGGCGGTGTGGATCTGCGCCTCATTGGCCTGCAGGCTCTCGGCAATCCGGGGGACGGCGACCAGATAGAGATCGATGCCGACCGGATAGAGGATGATCATCAGGAAGGCGCACAGCAGAAAAGTTCTCATGGAGGCTCCGTAACAGAAATCTGTCCCCTGTTCTGCCAAAAGCGCGGCAAACAGCAGGCAAGCAAGTGACTATGCGGAGCACTATAGGGGGGGCCTACCACCACACCTAGTGAAGAGATGGCGATCGATACATTCCAAAATGGAAATATTGTTTCTGACAATGTGCGATTAAGGCAACTGAATGGACAAGCCGCCGGGCAGTAGAGAACTATGAGCTGAGTAAAAATAAACGCGATAAAAAGTGCGCCGGGCAATCCCGGCGCACTTGCTTACGGTAAAACGCTATCCCCGTGATCAGTCGGCCAGCTTGCTCAAAATGGCGTAAGCCGCCTTGACCCGGGCATCATTGGGATAGTTGCGGTTGGCCAGCATGACGATGCCAATCCCCTTGGCCGGGACAAAGGCAACATAGGCACCAAAGCCGTTGGTCGAGCCGGTCTTGTTGTAGAGTCGCGCCCCCCCCGTCTCTTGGGACGCGGCAACAGGTTTGACCGGGTTGGCATTGTAAATCACCGCCGAGGAGTTGCCCGCCAGCAGCGTCTGCTCGCTGACGGGATAGGCGTAACTCTCCCAGCCCAGTCCCTGGGTCATCTCGCCTACCGAGTAGCGCCCTTGGTGGGTCAGGGAGATGGCCTGCTGCAACGCCTTGTCATCAACCCCGCTGATATTGGCCTTCACGAAGGCGAGCAGATCCGCCGAGCTGGTCTTGATGCCGTAGGCCTCGTCGGCCAGCATGCCGGGATTGACCCTGATGGGCTTGTCCTCTTTCGAATAGCCATAGGCGTAGTCCCCCATGGCCTGCTTCGGCACCTCGAGATAGGTGTGGTGCATACCCAGCCCAGGCAGCAAGGTCTGCCCCATCAAGCGGGCAAATGGCTGCTGCAGGCTGCTCGCCGCCAGATAGCCGAACAGACCGATGCTGGGGTTGGAGTACTGGCGATGGCTGCCCGGCTGATAGGCCGGCGTCCACTGGCGATAGTAAGCCTGCATCTGCTCGACCGATTCCACCTCATCGGGGAACTGCAGGGGCAAGCCGCCTGCGCTGTAGGTGGCGAGCTCGGCCATGGTGATGCCATCAAAGGCGGAGCCCTTGAGCCAGGGCGCGTGCCGGCTCACCTTGTCATCGATCTTGAAGCCCCCCTTGACCACGGCGTAGGCGCCGAGGGTGGAGGTATAGGTCTTGCTGACCGAACCAATCTCGAACAGGGTCTGCTCGCTGACGCGCTGACCGCTCTCCCGGTTGGCAACGCCATAGTTGAAGTAGTGGGCCTTGCCATCTTTCAGTACGGCAACCGCCATTCCCGGGATCCGGTACTCCTTGAGCACGGGTTGAATGGTGCCGTCCACGATGGTAGCGAGCGGAACATCCTGCGCGGCAGAAGCGAATGAAGAGATCAGCAGGGAACCCAGCGTCAGCAGCGAGAGAGTTTTTGGTTGTTTCATGACATCTGTCTTGTGGTGAGTTGAGAAGTGCATCATAAGGACGCTTGGTGAGCTGAGCGTGAACAACTGTGAAGTCGGTGTGAAGTCATTGAAAAAACGGGTCATTTCAATGGTTTTACGGCGTACTGAGCCCGCCCTGATCGACTGGCGTATAAGCTGTAGGTGCCAAAACAGAGAAGCAAGATACGGGCAAACCGAAAGCGGGAGGAGTAGTGAAATCACAGGAACAGATCACGGCGGTGCTGACAGCGCTGGAACAGGTGATTCTGGGTAAACCGCTGCAGCTCAAGGTTGCACTGGTCACCCTGCTAGCCCGTGGCCACCTGCTGATCGAGGATCTGCCCGGCATGGGCAAGACCACTCTGGCTCAGGCGCTGGCACAGGTATTGGGACTGAACTGCCGCCGGATGCAGTTTACCGCCGATCTGCTACCCGCCGATTTGCTGGGCTTGCAGATCTTTGATCCCCGCCAGCAGCACTTCACCTTTCACCCCGGCCCCATCTTCACCCAGGTGCTGCTGGCCGACGAGATCAACCGCGCCAGCCCCAAGGTGCAGAGCGCGCTGCTGGAGGCGATGGCCGAGCAGAAGGTGAGCATCGAGGGCCACACTCACCCGCTGCCAACTCCCTTCTTCGTCATCGCCACCCAGAACCCGGCCGATCAGGCGGGTACTTATCCCCTGCCCGAATCCCAGCTCGACCGGTTTGCCGTGCGGCTTTCACTCGGTTTCCCTCCTCGCGAGGCGGAGCGCAGACTACTGCGTGGCCAGCAGCTGAGCCAGCCTCTCCCCTGCCTGCTGGACGCCGATGCCCTGGCTCTGTTGCAAGCCGAAGCCGAGGCCATTCACCTATCTGATGCCACCCTCGACTACCTGCTGGCACTGGTACAGCAGAGCCGGTTTGATGGCGAGCTGCCACAGCCCCTCTCCCCCCGGGCGGCACAGACCCTGCTGATGGTGAGCCGGGCTTGGGCGCTGGTGGCCGGACGACGCTTCGTCACGGTGGAGGATGTGCAGGCGGTCTTTCCCTATGTGGCGGAGCATCGGCTGCGGGGCAGCTTTGGCGTGCAGCACGGCGAAGCCTGCCCCCTGAGCCAGCGGCTGCTGGCCAGCGTCGATCCGGATCGGCCATGACTGACTGGCGCCGGCTAAGGGATCGCTGGCAGCTGCGCTGGCTTGATCGCCGCATCCCTCCGGCACGCCAGATCACGCTGGGGCCGCGCAGCCTCTTCATCCTGCCCACCCGCATGGGGTTGCTCTATCTGCTGGTACTGCTTGCCATCTACCTGCTCGGCACCAACTACCAGAACAATCTGGTGCTGCTGGTCGCCTACTGCCTCGGCAGCCTGTTTATGACGGCCATGTGGCTCACCCATCGCAACTTGCTGGGTCTGGCCTTGATGGGCGGGCCCACAGCTACCGGCGAGGCGGGCAGCCAGCTCCCCATCAGAATACGGGTACAGAGCCCGCGCCCGCTCTACGGCGTTCAGTTCACCCTTGGTGATGGCGCGCTCTGGCAGGCCGAGATAGGCTCCACGCCCCTCGACCTGCTGTTGCCGATCACGGGTCGGCGCCGCGGTCGCCTCCCCCTTGGCCGGCTTAAAGTCGAGAGCCGCTATCCCCTCGGCCTCTTTCGCTGCTGGTCGTTGCCGGATCTGCAACTTGAGGGATGGGTCTACCCCAAGGCTGTCCATGGCCCGCTGCGGGAGGGTGAGAGCACCACGGCCGATGAGCAGCAAGGGGATATGCTGCCAGCCGCCATTGGCGACTTTGATACCTTGCGGGCCCATCAGCAGGGCGAAGCCATGAGCCGGATCGCCTGGAAGCAACTGGCACAGGGGCGCGGCCTGCTCAGCAAACAGTTTTGTGAGCCGCATCGGGCTGGCCACCATCTCAGCCTCTCGCGGGTAGCAGGTGGCGATCTGGAGCAGCGGCTGGCGGTACTAGCTTGGTGGTGCTGCGACTATGGCAAACAGGGGCACCCCTTCTCCCTGACGCTGGCTCGAGAGACGTTGGGGCCTGATAGCGGTCCCGCATTTGTGCAGCGCTGCCTGCTGGCACTGGCGCAACTGGATAACCCGGCAGACGAGGGCAGAACGGATGCTGCTCGATAACCGGCGTCTGCTGCCCCTCACCGCCCTGCAACAGTTGCTGCTCATTGCCGCGCTCTGGCCCCAGCTACAGCTCTGGGTCATGGCGGTGGGCGCCATCACCCTGTTTACCCGCGCCATGATGCTGTGGCGCGGATGGCGTCCTCCACCGGCACGAGTGCTGGCGATACTGGCCATCGGCAGTTTGCTGATGCTCCTGCTGCAGTGGCGGGGATTGGGCACCCTGCCCGCGCTGGTCAACCTGCTCTGGCTCGGCTATAGCCTCAAGCTCATCGAGGTTAGGCGCGATCGTGATGTCGAACAGGTGCTGCTGCTCGCCTTCTTTCTGATTGCGCTGGCACTGGTGCAGCGCCAGAGCATCGGCTGGGCGCTGTTGCTGGCACTCTCGCTCTGGCTGGCAGTCACTGCACTGGTCAATGCCGCGGCCCCGCAGCAGAAGCGTCCATGGTGCAGCGCGGGCGGCGCCCTGCTGCTCGCCCTTCCCCTGCTGCTGACCCTCTTTATCGTGCTGCCAAGGTTGCCACCGCTCTGGCAGATGCCCACCGCAAGCCGAGCCCTGACAGGCCTCTCGGAAGAGGTGGCCCCCGGCGACATCAACGAACTGGTCAGCTCCTCCGAGCTGGTGTTTCGCGTCACCTTTGCCGATGGCCCGCCCCCTGCGCAGGAGCGCTACTTTCCGGTCATGCGGCAGGAGTATTTTGACGGACGGCGCTGGCAACTGAGCGCCGAGGTGAAAAGATGGCAGCAAACAGTCCCCTTGCTGAACGTGACATCCACGCTATCAGATAGCCCGCTGCCCGCGGGGAGCTATGAAGTGCTCGCAGAGTCACAACGCCATCGCTGGGCCTTCGCCATGACGGCACCCCGTGTGGTGGTGGGGCCGGTACAAGCCACTCCGATCGCGACCCTCTATCGACAGGGAAGCAACGAGCTGGCCATCCGCTATCGGGTCAGCACAGCGACTCTCCCCGATGCTACAGAGCGTGAACAGCAGAGCAACCTCCAGCTACCTGCCGAAGGCAATCCGCAGGCGCGGGCCTATGCCCGGGAGCTTGCCACCCGTTATCCCGAACCGAGCTCGCTGGTCGGGGCCCTGATGACCCGATTTCGCAGCCAGCCTTACACCTATACTCTGACACCGCCACGGCTTGGCCCGGATGGTGTGGACGATTTTCTGTTCGATACCCGGCGGGGATTTTGTGGCCACTACGCCATGGCTACTGCCTTTGTGCTGCGGGCAGCCGGTATTCCGGCACGACTGGTGACCGGCTATCTCGGTGGCGAGTGGAATCCGCAGGGCAGCTATCTGGCGGTCCGCCAGTTCGATGCCCACGCCTGGGTGGAGTATCTCGACCGGCAGCAGCATTGGCAGCGCATCGACCCGACCGCAGCCGTCGCACCGGAGCGGATCGAAGGCAATATGGTGCAGGCACTCGGCGAGCAGTTTGCCGCCGCCGACCCCCTCTCTTTGCAGCGCTATCGCAACTGGGCCCTGCTCAACCAGTTGCGCTGGTGGGGCAACAATCTCGACTACCAGTGGAGTCGCTGGGTATTGGGGCACGATGCCAGCCAGCTCTGGCAACAGGTTGCGCTGCGCTGGCCATCGCTGGCCGGGCAGATCCCCTGGCTTATCCTGCTCAGTTTGCTGCTGGTCGCTCTGATGGTCAGCCTGCCGCTCCTCTGGCCTGCCCGCGCCCCCGCAACCCTGCGGATCTGGCAGCCACTGCTGCGCCGGGGCAACGCGGCCGGCTGCACAGTGCAAGCAGGCGAGACGCTGGGCCAGTGGTGTGAACGACTGGCAACGCTGCGCCCTGTTCTATCCCGCCCCTTGCTGCAGGCGGCCTGGCTCTACCGGCGCTGGCGTTACGGGCCACTCACCCCCCATCAGCAGAAACGCTGCCAGCGACAGCTGAAACGGCGAGTGCGCCAGATTTGCCAGAGCTGGGATCGCCAGCCATAAGCGCATCACACAAGGCATAAAAAGAGAGGGGAGCCACCGGCTCCCCTCTCTTTCACATCATGCAACACGGATTACTTTTTGACGGGATTATCCCAGATACCCTCTTCCAGCTGGGAGCGGATCTCGGGGTACTTGTTGGCATCAAAGGTAGGCACCTTGCCCAGCCTGAGCTGGTCGTTGTAATCCTTCGCCAGCTTGATAGCAACGCCGGAGAGCAGCAGGATGGCCACCAGGTTGACGATAGCCATCAGCCCCATGGAGACATCCGCCATCGCCCAGACAGTCGGCAGCTCTCCTACCGAGCCGAACATCACCATCCCCAGCACAAACATCCGGAACAGCATCAGGCCGCCCTTGTGGTTGTGCTCGAGGAACACCAGGTTGGTCTCGGCATAGGAGTAGTTCGCCACGATGGAGGTAAAGGCGAAGAAGAAGATGGCCGCCGCAATAAAGATATTACCGCCATGACCAATCTGGGAGGAGAGCGCACGCTGGGTCAGCTCCACCCCGGTCACACCGGAGCCCGGCTCAAACTGGCCTGACATCAGGATGATGGCTGCGGTACAGGTGCAGATGATGATGGTGTCCATAAAGACCCCCAGCATCTGCACATAGCCCTGTGAGGCCGGGTGCGGCGGATAGGGTGTGGCAGTGGCTGCTGCGTTGGGGGCCGAGCCCATCCCCGCTTCGTTGGAGAAGAGACCGCGCTTGATACCGTTGATCATCGCCTGGGAGATGGCATAGCCCAGCGCCCCCGAACCTGCCTGCTCAATGCCGAAGGCAGATTTGAAGATCAGCATCATCACGTGGGGCAGCTCGCTGATGTTCATGGCTACGATGACCAGCGCCAGCAGGATGTAGGCCAGCGCCATAAAGGGTACCACCAGCTCGGCAAAACGGGCGATGCCGCGAATGCCGCCGAAGATGATGAGACCGGAGAGCGCCACCAGTGCCAGACCGCTGACCCAGTCAGGAATGCCGAAGGCCACCTTCATCGCTAGGCTGATGGAGTTGGCCTGCACCGCATTGAACACCAGACCAAACGCCAGAATGAGGCAGAGCGAAAAGAGCACCCCCATCCAGCGCATGCCAAGCCCCTTTTCCATGTAGTAGGCAGGGCCGCCACGGTAGTTGCCATCCTCATCCTTGACCTTGTAGAGCTGGGCCAGAGTGCTTTCGACGAAGGCGGTCGACATACCGATAAAGGCGATCAGCCACATCCAGAAGATGGCGCCGGGGCCACCCAGATAGATGGCAACGGCCACACCGGCCAGATTGCCGGTACCGACCCGGGCGGCAAGGCTGGTGCAGAGTGCCTGGAAGGAGGAGATGCCGGCGTTGTCCGATTTGCGGCTGTTTTTCAGCACGGAGAACATGTGCCCGAAGTGGCGGATCTGGATAAAACCCAGGCGGAAGGTGAAGAAGATACCGACCCCGATGAGCAGGTAGATGAGCACGGCTCCCCACATCAGGTCGTTTAGCATCGCAATCAAGGTGTCCATAATTCTCTCGTTGTTATTCACATCCATGGCCAGTGCAAATCTGCGTACACAGGCCGCGTTCTGTCTGTTGTTTAATTATTGTGTCGCTAAAGGGGCGGAATCTAGCACAGCGGAAGAACCCGGAATAGTGATCCCGATCACTCTGGACACAAAAAACGAACGGAAAACGCCACTAAAGCTCCATTTAAATCGCAAACTTTCAACAAATCCAATAATTTAATCAGACAAACGCGAATATAGCTCCATAGGAGTATTTTTCTGCCGGCCTATTTCTCTCCGTCAGAAACAGGCAAACGCTTGCATGAAACGGCTTTCAAGAGGGGATATTTCGCAAAACGTTTTCGCTGTAAGAAAATTTCAAGTATGCAACTCAACAATTTATGTGATCGGCTACGCAAATATGAATATTGGCTAAAAAAAATGGCTTGGCGGCAAACCGGAAACAGTCTGCCGAAAAATATAAAAAACCTTATTAATCAGTATGTTTTGCGCATTAAAACGGAACTTCTCAACAGCCTGAATATTTAACAGCCAAGTGCCCCTATTGCAGGAAGCACCACATAAGTATTAATTAGGCAGGCAATGATGATGGGTCATACCCATCGCGCTTTTCTGAGCCTGAGGCATCAAGATCCTGTAATTTTATTTCAGAACCACCGTCTCAAGCCCGCAACCCAGGGATTACTCCCTCATTAAGAGATGACATTCGCTATGGCCGATAAATTAACCCAGCTGAAAGCCCTGACCACTGTTGTTGCCGACACCGGCGATATCGAAGCGATCAAACGCTATCAGCCCATCGACGCCACCACCAACCCCTCTCTGGTTCTGAAAGCCTCCGAGATCCCCGAGTACGCGCCGCTGATCGAAGACGCCATCAAGTGGGCCAAATCCCAGAGCCAGGACAAGGCACAGCAAATCATCGACGCGGGCGACAAGCTGGCAGTCAACATCGGTCTGGAAGTGCTGAAGATCGTTCCGGGCCGCATCTCCACCGAAGTGGATGCCCGTCTCTCCTTCGATACCGACGCCAGCATCGCCAAGGCCCGCAAACTGATCCGTCTCTACAACGAAGCCGGCATCAGCAACGACCGCATCCTGATCAAACTGGCCTCCACCTGGGAAGGGATCCGTGCCGCCGAAGTGCTGGAGAAAGAGGGTATCCAGTGCAACCTGACCCTGCTGTTCTCCTTCGCCCAGGCCCGTGCCTGTGCCGAAGCCGGTGCCTTCCTGATCTCCCCGTTCGTGGGTCGCATCCTCGACTGGTACAAGGCTAAAAATGGCCGTGATTACACCGCCAGCGAAGATCCGGGCGTGGTCTCCGTCACCTCCATCTACAACTACTACAAGCAGCACGACTACCCGACCGTCGTGATGGGCGCCAGCTTCCGCAATACCGGCGAGATCCTGGAACTGGCCGGTTGCGATCGCCTGACCATTGGCCCGGCCCTGCTGGAAGAGCTGAGCAAGACCGAAGGGGCCGTGGTACGCAAACTGGACTACACCGGTGAGCGCAAGGCCAAACCGACCCCGATGACCGAAGCCGAATTCCGCTGGGAGCTGAACCAGGACGCCATGGCTCACGAGAAGCTGGGCGAAGGTATCCGCATGTTTGCCATCGACCAGGGCAAGCTGGAAACCATGCTGGCTGGCCGCCTGTAATCGGTTAATTTTTCTACGAAAAACCGGGCCCTCTCAGGGGAGCCCGGTTTTTTTGTACCCGACTTTTAGCACGGTCATAGAGCTGTAACGAAAACGTTTTATTTTCAACCTCGTTATGTTATACGGTTGGTGAAAACGATAAAAACCAAGGAGGGAGCCATGGAAATGTTCAACTTCGATTATGACGAGGTAGTTGAGCTCGGTTCACGTAGCCGCGGGACAACGGGAAAAAAACGCAAATGGCGCGAGATTGAGGCGTTGAAAGACAAGCACCGCCTGCAGAAGGAGCTGCAATCAATCGATATCGCCTATGAAGGTCTGACCGACGAGATTGAGCTGTAATCGAGTCAATCTTGGTAAAAGCGCCCCGCTCACCCGGGGCGCTTTTTTGTTGCCTCCAACCGGCGCTCAGAAGCACACCTGACAGCTTGTTACAGGGCTATAAAACAAAAGCCCCCGTATCGACGGGGGCTTGGTGCAGAGCGAGTGGACTTAGCAGTAACCGTAGCCCAGCAGACGCTGGTAACGCTGCTCCAGCAGCTGCTCGCTATCGAGCGGACGCAGGGCATCCAGATCCTGCTTGATGCGCGCCTTGAGGTTTTTGGCCATCTTGGCGACATCGCGGTGAGCGCCGCCAAGCGGCTCCTCGACGATGGAGTCGATGAGCTTGAGCTCTTTCAGACGCTGGGCAGTAATGCCCATCGCATCGGCCGCCACGGAGGCCTTGTCGGCACTCTTCCACAGGATGGAAGCACACCCTTCCGGCGAGATGACGGAGTAGGTGGAGTACTGCAGCATGTTGACGCGGTCGCCCACGCCGATAGCCAGTGCGCCGCCGGAGCCGCCTTCACCGATCACGGTGCAGACTACCGGCACGGTCAGACCGGCCATCACCTTCAGGTTGCGGGCAATCGCTTCGGACTGGCCACGCTCCTCGGCACCCACGCCCGGGTAGGCGCCCGGAGTGTCGATAAAGGTGATGATCGGCATCTTGAAGCGCTCGGCCATCTCCATCAGGCGCAAGGCCTTGCGGTACCCTTCCGGGCGCGGCATGCCGAAGTTGCGCTTGATCTTCTCCTTGGTCTCGCGACCCTTCTGGTGACCAATCACCATCACCGGCTCGCCGTCGAGACGGGCGATACCGCCCACGATGGCCTTGTCGTCGGCGTAGGCGCGATCGCCGGCCAGCTCGTCAAAATCGGTGAAGATGTGCTCGAGGTAGTCGAGGGTGTAAGGGCGCTGGGGATGACGCGCCATCTGGGATACCTGCCAGGCACCCAGATCACCGAAGATCTTCTTGGTCAGCTCTTCGTTTTTCTTCTCCAGCCGATGGATCTCGTCTTTAAGATCCACGGCACGATTGCCTTCACTCACATGTTTGAGTTCATCAATCTGCGCCTGCAACTCGGCAATCGGCTGTTCAAAATCCAGAAAAAGACTCATAGGGCCTTAGAACCTCTAATCAAAAACCAACTCGACCCGCTCTCGCCCAAGCAGGACGCGCAAGTCATCTAACAGTTGATCGGTGGGCGTCACCCGCCACTCGGTACCGAGCGTCAATCGCACCCGGGAACCGGGGCGACGATAGTTTACCTGAACCGGACAGACTCCGGCACGGGCGGGCTCCAAAATCTCGCACAAACGCGGAAAAAAACGATCATCGATACGCTGTTCATCAAGGGAGATGCGAATTGCTCTGGCAAAACGCTCCCTCGCATCGTTGATATCCAGTAATTCACGGGCCGACATTTTAAGGCCACCGGAGAAGTCATCAAAGCTGACCTGTCCAGAAACCACCAAAATACGGTCTTTTTGCATCAACTCTTCGTACTTTTCCAGCGCTTCGCTGAAAAGTGTCACATCGAGACGGCCGGAGCGGTCGTCCAGAGTGAAGATCCCCATCTTGTTGCCGCGCTTGGTCACCATGCTGCGGGCGGCAATCACCAGCCCCGCCGCCGTGGTCACCGTATCGCGGGAAGTAGGATGCAGATCGCACAACCGGCCCGACGTATAACGACGCAGCTCGCCGCTGTACTGGTTGATCGGGTGGCCGGTGAGATAGAGCCCGAGGGTCTCGCGCTCCCCTTCCAGCCACACCTTGTCAGGCCAGTGCGGCACGTTGGCGAACGCCTTCTTGACATCGTCGATCTCCTCGGTGAGCACGCCGAACATGTCGACCTGCCCCACCGCCTGCGCCTTGGCGTGCTGCTCGGCGGCGCGCATCGCCTCCTCCAGGGTCGCCATCAGGGCGGCGCGGTGGGGGCCGAGCCGATCCATGGCACCGGAGAGAATAAGCTTCTCCATCACCCGCTTGTTGAGCTTCTTGATGTCGACCCGGTTGCAGAAGTCGAACAGGTCGCGGAACGGGCCGTCCCGATCCCGCGCGTCCAGAATCGCGTCGATAGGGCCTTCACCGACCCCTTTCACCGCGCCGATCCCGTAGACGATGTGACCATCTTCATTGACGCTGAAGCGGTAGCGGCCGGTATTGACGTCCGGCGGGATCACGGTGAGCCCCATCCGCTGGCACTCGTCCACCAAGGTCACGATCTTGTCGGTGTTGTCCATATCGGCGGTCATGACCGCCGCCATGAACTCGGCCGGGAAGTGGGTCTTGAGCCAGAGAGTCTGGTAGGAGACCAGCGCATAGGCGGCGGAGTGTGACTTGTTGAAGCCGTAGCCCGCAAACTTCTCCACCAAATCAAAGATCTTCATCGCCAGTTCGCCGTCGACGCCATTTTTGATGGCGCCCTCTTCGAAACCGGCTCGCTGCTTGGCCATCTCCTCGGGCTTTTTCTTACCCATCGCCCGGCGCAGCATGTCCGCGCCACCGAGCGTATAGCCCGCCAGCGTCTGGGCAATCTGCATCACCTGCTCCTGATAGAGGATGATGCCGTAGGTGGGTTCGAGGATGGGCTTGAGGCTCTCGTGCTGCCACTTCTCGTCCGGGTAGGAGATGGCTTCATTGCCGTGTTTACGGTCGATGAAGTTATCCACCATGCCTGACTGGAGCGGGCCCGGTCGGAACAGGGCCACCAGTGCGATCATGTCTTCGAAGCAGTCGGGCTGCAGCCGCTTGATGAGATCCTTCATGCCGCGGGATTCAAGCTGGAACACCGCGGTGGTCTCGTAGCGCTGCAGCAGGTCGAACGACCGCTTGTCATCGATTGGGATGGCGGCGATGTCGACCGGTGGCTTGCCCTCTTTGGCCAGACGCGGGTTAATCATGCCGAGCGCCCAGTCGATGATGGTGAGCGTTCGCAGACCGAGGAAGTCGAACTTCACCAGACCGGCATATTCCACGTCGTTCTTGTCGAACTGGGTGACCGGGTGATGACCCTCGTCATCGCAGTAGAGCGGCGCAAAGTCGGTGATCTTGGTGGGCGCGATCACCACGCCACCGGCGTGTTTACCGGCGTTGCGCACTACCCCTTCGAGCCGGCGGGCCATATCGATGAGGTCTTTGACCTCCTCATCCTGCTCGTAGAGCTCGGGCAGCTTGGGCTCGGCCTCGAACGCCTTGGCCAGCGTCATGCCGGGATCCGGCGGGATCAGCTTGGAGATGCGATCGACAAAACCGTAGGCGTGGCCCAGCACCCGGCCCACGTCCCGCACCACCGCCTTGGCCGCCATGCTGCCGAAGGTGATGATCTGTGACACCGCCTCCCGACCATACATATCGGAGACGTGCTCGATCACCTCGTCGCGCCGATCCATGCAGAAGTCGACGTCGAAGTCGGGCATGGATACCCGCTCGGGGTTCAAGAAACGTTCGAACAGCAGGTCAAATTCCAGCGGGTCGAGGTCGGTGATCTTGAGGGCGTAGGCCACCAGAGAGCCTGCACCCGAACCACGGCCCGGGCCAACGGGTATACCGTTGTCCTTGGACCACTGGATAAACTCCATCACGATGAGGAAGTAACCCGGGAAGCCCATCTGGTTGATTACTTTCAGCTCGATGTCGAGACGCTCGTCATACTCGGGACGGCGCTCGGCCCGCACCGCCGGATCCGGGAACAGGAACTCGAGACGCTCCTCCAGACCCTCTTTCGATTTGGCCACCAGAAAATCTTCGGTGGTCATGTCGCCGGTCGGGAAGTTGGGCAGGAAATATTCACCGAGACGCACCGTCACGTTGCAGCGCTTGGCGATCTCCACCGTGTTCTCCAGCGCCTCGGGGATGTCGGCAAACAGCTCGCACATCTCCTCCTGACTGCGCAGATACTGCTGCGGGCTGTAGCGACGGGGACGGCGCTTGTCCATCAGGGTATAGCCATCGTGGATGGCGACCCGGATCTCGTGGGCGTCGAAATCATCGGCGTTGAGGAACACCACCTCGTTGGTGGCCACTACCGGCAGCTCGAACTCGGTGGCAATGGCCACCGCCATGTGCAGGTAGACCTCCTCGTCAGAGCGGCCGGTGCGCAGCAGCTCGAGGTAATAGGAATCCGGGAAGTGGGTCTGATAGAAGGCGACGCACTGCTCGGTCATCTGACGGTTGCCCTTGAGCAGGAACTTGCCCACATCCCCCTCGCGCCCGCCGGAGAGGACGATCACCCCCTTGGCGTGTTCGGCAAGCCAGGCCTTGTCGATGACCGGACGCCCCTGCACATGGCCGCGCTGATAACCACGGGAGATGAGCAGGGTGATGTTCTGGTAGCCCTCGTTGTCCATGGCAAGCAGGGTGAGGCGGAACTGCTCGTCACCGAGCTCGTCACTCTGCACCCAGAAGTCGGCACCGACGATGGGTTTGATCCCCTTGCCGTGGGCGGCGCCATAGAAGCGCACCAGACCGCACATATTCATCTGGTCGGTCAGGGCAATCGCCGGCATGTTGTCGGCCGCGGCAGCCCCGACGATGGGATTGATCTTCTGCAGTCCATCCACCATGGAGAAGTCGGTGTGGACTCGCAAATGGATAAAACGGGGGTCAGCCATCGTCATGCCCTCTCATTACGCAAGCAGAACCAGCCAAGGCAGAAATCGTTCCGACAGATCAGCATGGATTATTCGAGCCCCAGTGCGCGGCGCACCGGCTTGAAGCTTTTGCGATACTCCGGCAGCGGGCCGCGCTCGGCCAGAATGGCGAGGTGCTCCGCAGTCGGATAACCCTTGTGGCGGGCAAAACCGTACTCGGGATGACGGCTGTCCAGCTCGGTCATCTCCGCATCACGGGTCACCTTGGCGAGGATCGAGGCGGCGCTGATGGCGGCCACCAGACTATCGCCCTTGACCACGGCACGCGCCTCCATCGGCAGAGCAGGACAGCGGTTACCATCGATAAAGACCAGCTCGGGCGTCACCTTCAGCCCCGCTACGGCGCGCTGCATCGCCAGCATGGTGGCATGCAGGATGTTGAGATCGTCGATCTCCTCCGGGGTGGCTCGGCCGATGGCGAAGGCCAGCGCCTTCTCCTTAATCTCGTCAAACAGAGCGAGGCGCTTCTTCTCGGAGAGCTTCTTGGAGTCCGCCAGCCCGGCAATCGGATTGGCCGGGTCGAGAATGACCGCGGCGGTGACCACGTCACCCACCAGCGGGCCGCGGCCCACTTCGTCCACACCGGCAACCAGCTTGTCGTCAGGAATATCGATCATCATCTTGTAGCCTTGAATCAAAACAAGGAAGGTAGGTTCGAATAGCGAAGCGTATTCGAACGTTCCCTGGGCATCTATTAGTTAGGTGAGCGTTCGGTGACACAGTGACGCGATCGTCCGATTACGCCGCAGCGCGGCTAATCGAACCTACCGCTGCTACCTGCCGAGCAGCTCGGCTACCGCCTCGGCAGCCTGCAGATCGGCGTTGCAGCGAATGAGTTGATGGAGCTCGGTGAAGGTGTTGACCAGCGCACTGTTGTCGTGCTCGAAATATTTGCTCACCTCTTCCACCAGATTCTCCGGGGTGCACTCGTGCTGGATGAGTTCAGGCACCAGCATGCGCCCGGCCAGCAGGTTGGGCAGGGAAACAAATTCGGTCTTCACCAGCCGCTGGGCCAGCCAGTAGCTGAAGGGCTTGAGCTTGTAACCCACCACCATCGGCTTTTTCACCAGCATGGCTTCGAGCGCCGCCGTACCGGAAGCGAGCATCACCACGTCGGCGGCGATCATCGCCTCGCGTCCCTGCCCTTCCAGCAGCACCATCTCGAGATCCGGCGCCACTTCGGCCTTGATGGCCATGAATTGCTCACGCCGTTTCTGGTTGACCAGCGGCACGATGAAGCCGAGATCCGGATAGCGCACCGTCAGGTGTTTGCACGCTTCGAGAAACAGAGGGGACATAAAGCCCACTTCCGCCGTGCGGCTGCCCGGCAGTACCGCCAACCAGCGGCGGTTGGCATCGATCCCGAGATTACGACGCACGGCAGCCTGATCCGGCACCAGCGGAATGTCATCCGCCATGGTGTGGCCGACAAAACGGCAAGGGGCCTCGAAACGGTCGTAGAAAGCTTTCTCGAACGGCAGGAAGGCAAGCACCATGTCGGTGGCGGCCTTGATCTTGTGAATGCGGTTCTGACGCCATGCCCACACCGAGGGGCTGACATAGTGAACCGTCTTGATACCGGCGCGGCGCAGTTTCAGCTCCACCCCGATATTGAAATCCGGTGCATCCACACCGATGAAGATATCGGGTGGATTGGCGATGAAGTGGCGCAGCAGTTCGCGACGAACCTTGAAGATACGCGGCAGACGCCCCAGCACCTCGGTGATCCCCATGACGGAGAGCTCTTCCATCTCGAACAGGGCCTTGACGCCCAGAGCCTGCATGCGCGGCCCGGCGATCCCTTCGAACTGCGCGTCCGGGTAGCGGACTTGGAGCTCGCGCACCAGACCGGCAGCCAGAATGTCGCCGGAGACCTCTCCGGCGACGATACCGATACGAACCGGATCAGGCACGGATGATCCCGCGCTCGTTGTCTTTGAGGAAGTCCACATAGAGCTGGACGGCCGGCTCGGCTTGCGCCATCTCGATCAGCACCGGCAGCACCTCTTCGATGGTCTTGCCAGAGCGGAAGATCTCTTTGTAGGCACGCTTGACGGCGGAGATAGCCTCGGCGCTGAAACCGCGGCGACGCAGACCTTCGGAGTTTACCCCGAACGGCTTGGCGTAGTTGCCTGCTGCCATCACGTAGGGCGGCACATCCTTGTTCAGGGCGGCACAGCCACCGACGAAGGCGTGGGAACCGACACGGCCAAACTGGTGAATGGCAGAGAGACCACCGAAGATCACGAAATCGCCGATCACCACGTGGCCCGCCAGGGTCGCGTTGTTGGCGAAAATGCAGTTGTCACCGATGATGCAGTCGTGGGCAACGTGAACGTTGACCATGAACAGGTTGCCGCTACCGACCTTGGTCAGGCTCTGATCCTGGATGGTGCCGCGGTGCACGGTGCAGTTCTCGCGAAAGACGTTGTTGTCGCCAATCTCGAGGAAGGTGCGCTCACCGGCGTACTTCTTGTCCTGGCAATCCTCACCGATGGAGGTGTGCTGGAAGATCTTGTTGCCGCGACCAATCTTGGTCGGGCCCTTGATCACCACGTGGGAGCCCACCCAGGTGTTGTCGCCGATTTCTACCTCGGCGCCGATGACAGAAAAGGGGCCGATTTCAACCCCTTTACCGATCACGGCAGACTCATGGACGATAGCAGTATCGTGAATGGTGGCAGTCTGGTCGATCACGTGTGTTAAACCTCGCGTTTGGCGCACATCAGCTCGGCGGTACAGACCACTTCACCGTCGACGGTGGCGACACCGGTGAACTTGGCAATACCGCGACGCTCTTTCAGGAACTCCACGTCGAGCACCAGCTGGTCACCGGGGCCGACTGGACGCTTGAAGCGAGCGTTGTCGATTGAGGCAAAGTAATAGAGTTCATTGGGGGACGGCTTGCCCACCATGGTAAAGGCCAGGATACCGGTGGCCTGCGCCATCGCTTCCAGGATCAGTACGCCCGGGAACACCGGCTTGGCCGGGAAGTGTCCCTGGAAGATCGGCTCGTTGAAGGAGACGTTCTTGATGGCGCGCAGGGTTTTACGCTCATCGCTGATCTCGTAGTCGTCTACACGATCCACCATCAGGAACGGATAACGGTGGGGCAGCAGATCCATGATTTCCTGGATGCCCAGGCTCTTCTTTTCAGTAGTCAAAACAGTACCCTATACCAATCGTGATTATTCTTGATCCAGCTTCTTCTCAAGCTTGCTTAACCGCTTGTGCATCTCTTCGATACGCATCACCCGGGCGGCGGTCTTGCGCCACTCTTTATTGGTTTGCAGAGGGATGCCGGAAGAGTAGACACCGGGCTCGGTAATGGGTCGCATCACCATGGCCATACCGGTGACGGTGGCCTGGTCGCAGATCTCCATATGCCCGTTAAAGACGGAAGCGCCGCCAATGATACAGTATTTGCCGACCTTGAGACTACCTGCCATCACGGTGGAGCCCGCCACGGCGGTGCCGTAGCCGATCTCGACGTTGTGGGCGATCTGGCACTGGTTGTCGATGATAACGTTGTCAGCGATGCGGGTATCTTCCAGCGCACCGCGGTCGATGGTGGTGCAGGCACCGATCTCGACCCGGTTGCCAATGGTCACGCCGCCGAGCTGGGGGATCTTGATCCACTCGCCACGCTCGTTGGCATAACCGAAACCATCGGCACCGATCACTGTGCCGGATTGAACCAGACAGTCGGTACCCATGGTTACATTGTGATAGAGGGTGACGTTGGCCCACAGCCGGGAGCGAGCTCCCAGCCGGGTATTCTTGCCAACGAAACAACCCGGGCCAATACGGACATCGTCACCCAGCACGACGCCGGATTCGATCACTGCATTGGCACCGATGGCCACTCTCTCGCCCAGCTGGACGTCGGCCGCGATGACGGCACTCGGATGGATATCCATGGCCGGCTGCGGGGTGGTGTCCAGCAGTTGGGCTACCCGGGCAAAACCCACGTAGGGATCCTTGAGCACCAGCGCATTGGTAGGACAGAAAGGGAGATCCGCCTCAGTGATGAGCACGGCAGTCGCCTTGCTCTGCTCCAGATAAGAGCGGTACTTCTTGTTGGACAGGAAGGTAATCTCACCCTCCCCGGCCTTTTCCAGTGTCGCTACCTTGCGGATTTCCAGGGTTCCGTCGCCATGGACCTGGGCCCCCAGTTGCTGGGCCAGCTGTGCGAGAGTAAATGCCATCAATTAGTTGCTCTTGCTTACCTGAGAAATAACCTGGCCGGAGATGTCCAGCTTGCTGGCGGCATACGGGGCGGCGTTACGCTCCAGCACCAGATCGTAACCATTGCTCTTGGCGATGGAGTCGATGGCAGCTTGCACCTTGGTCAGGATCTTGTTGCGCTCTTCAGACTGACGACGGCCGTTGTCCTGCTCGAATGCCTGGCGCTTCTGGTTGAACTCCATCTGCAGCTTGGCCAGCTTCTCCTGGCTCTGCTTCTTCTGCTCGGCGCTCATGAAGGCTTCATCCTTGCGGAACTTCTCGACCAGCTTCTGGCCTTCCTGTTCCAGCTTCTGCAGCTCGCGCATGCGCGGCTCGAATTCGCCTTTCAGCTTGGCGGCAACGGCTTCACGCTGGGGCAGCTTTTGGAAAACTTCGCCCATGTCGACCACGGCAATCTTGGTCTCAGCGAAGGCAGAACCCATGCCGGCAGCCATCAGTGCAAAGCTCAAACCAGCTACTTTCAACGCTTTATTCACACTTACTCCTTGTTCCCTCATGGCGAGGGCTACCTGATTTACCCGATTATGCAAGCGGCATTGACACCGTCTTGTTACCTGGTGAGGCACGCAAGCTGCGCGTCCCATCATTGAATACCCCCACCGCATGGGTGGGGGTGAAACACTCATCAGAAGGTACGGCCGATGTTGAACGAGAAGAACTCGGTACGGTCACCCTCATATTTCTTGATCGGCTTGGCCAGTGCGAATACCAGCGGGCCCATCGGCGAGAGCCACTGCAGGGAGACACCGGCAGAGACCCGGATATTGCCCGGATTGGAGTAGTCCTGGCTCAAGTAGTTGCAATCCGAGCCTGCAGCGCAGGGGTAGGCACCATTGGCAAAATCGGTGCTCCAGACAGTACCGGCATCGATAAAGGCGGTAGAGCGGATCTGCGGACGGTAGGTCTCGGAGACGAACGGGGTCGGGAAGACCAGTTCGAACGAGGCCACCGCCAGTGCATTGCCACCGACCGAGGTGTCGGAACCTTCGTAATACCCGGTCTCACACGGCTGATTGCCGGTACAGGTTCCGGTACCCGGCTTGTTATAGGTCTTGTAGATCGCCTTGGGACCAATGGTATTGCTCTTGAAGCCACGCACCGTATCGAAACCACCGGCGTAGTAGTTTTCGAAGAAGGGGAGCATGGAGTCATTGCCATAGCCATTGCCGTAGGAGACGCGCCCCTTGCCGATCACTACCCAGCTGTGATCCGCATCGAGCGGGAAGTAGTGGGCATCTTCGGCAGAGAGCTTGTAGTACTGCAGCTCCATGCCCGGCACGGTCACCTTGGCGTTTAAACGCTGGCGATCACCGGCGGTCGGGAACATCCCCTTGTTCAGGGTGGAGCGGGTCCAGCCAGCGGTCACATCGACGGTCACGAAGTCGAGGTTGGAGCCATCCTGCGAGTAGAGGTTCCAGAACTGATCCATCTGCACCGACTGGCGGTTGTCGTTCCACTGATCCCAGCAGTAGGTGTTGCCATCGGTATCGGGGTTGTCTTTCAGACACTCCTGATAGTTCTGGGCATTGAATGACGGACGGCTCAGCTTGGTGCTCTCGACACCGGTACTGAAGTCGAGACGGTTGAACTCGTTGACCGGGAAGCCGCTGGAGAGACGGAAACCGATGGTTTCGTTTTCGTAATCAACGATATCCGCATCATCGGCACGGAACTGGTTATAGTAGACACGGCCACCCAGGCTGACGCCATCGACGGTGAAATAGGGGTCGTTGTAGCTCAGGTCAACGTTCTTGGAGTAGTCGTTGGTGCTGGCATTGATGGCAACTTTCTTGCCGGTTCCCATGAAGTTGTCCTGGGAGATCCCCGCCTGCAGGCTCAGGCCCGATTCGGTACCGTAACCCACACCCGCGTTGATGGAGCCGGCCGGCTGCTCTTTGACCTTGAAGTCGAGATCGACCAGATCCTCGTTGCCCGGCACCCGCTTGGTGTCCACTTCCACGCTCTCGAAGTAGCCGAGGCGGTTGAGGCGGCTCTTGGACTGCTCGATGTTGTCGGAAGAGAGCCAGGTCCCCTCCATCTGGCGCATCTCGCGGCGCAGCACCTGATCTTCGGTGGTGGCGTTGCCGGTGAAGTTGATGTTGCGCACATAGACGCGCGGACCCGGCTCAACGTTGACGATGAGCTCGACTTCCTTGGTCTTGTCGTTGATCTGCGGGAAAGTGACCACTTTCGGATAGGCGTAACCATAACGACCGAGGAACTTGGAAAGCACCTCTTCGGTGTGGGTGACCTGGCTTGCAGAGTAGGTGCTGCCCGCTTCGATGGGGACCAGCCCCTTCATCTCGCCGCCGCGATCGATCAGATCGCCCTTCAGCTGGACGCCGGAGACCTTGTACTGATCCCCTTCCTTGATATTGAGGGTGACGTAAACGCCCTTCTTGTCCGGGGTCATGGAGACCTGGGTGGACTCCTGCTGGAAACGGATATAACCGCGGTCCATGTAGTAGGAGCGCAGGGTTTCGATATCACCGGCCAGCTTCTGCTTCTGATAACGCTGATCCGCGGTGAAGTTCCACCAGGGCACTTCGTCACGCAGGGAGAGCTGGGCAATCAGCTTGTCTTCCGGGAAGACGCTGTTGCCGACGATGTTGATCTGCTGAATCTTGGCAGCCTGACCTTCGACGAAGGTGAACTTCAGGTCTACCCGGTTGCGCGGCAGCGGGGTGACGATAGCCTTGACCTTGGCGGAGTACTTGCCCACGCCATAGTAGAAATCTTCCAACCCTTTTTCGAGGGAGGTAAGCACGGTGCGATCCAGCGGGTCGCCGACACGGATGCCGGAGGACTCCAGACTCTGGGTCAGCTGCTCCTCTTTGATATCCTTGTTGCCGGAGAACTCGATGCTGGAGATGGTCGGACGCTCCTTGACCATCACCTGCAGCACCTGACCATCGCGGTAGACCTTCACATCCTCGAAGTTGCCCGAGGAGTAGAGCTTCTTGATGGCATTCGCCAATGCGACGGAGTCGACAGAGTCGCCAACCCGGATCGGCAGGTTCAACAGTGCCGCACCCAGGGTCACCCGTTGCAAACCTTCGACCTGGATATCTTGCACCACAAAAGAGGCAGGGGCCGCCTGGGCCAGGAAACTGGCGCCCAGCAGGCAACTCAACACCAATGCTTTTTTAACAGCCATTTTGTTCTTATGTGTCCTTGTTGATGCTCTGGCCTCAGAGGCGAGCGAAATCGTTAAACAGCGCAATGCCCATCAATAACATCAGAATGGCGGCACCGATCCTGAAACCCACTTCCTGAATTCTCTCCGACACCGGTTTGCCAGTGACCGCTTCGATTAGGAAATAGACCAGATGGCCACCATCGAGCACCGGCAGGGGGAACAGGTTGATAATCCCCAGGTTGACGCTGATCAGCGCCAGAAAACTCAAGAAATAGACCAGACCGTAGTCGGCACTGCTGCCCGCCCCCTTGGCAATGGAGATGGGGCCGCTCAGGTTATCCAGCGACACTATGCCAGCAACCAGCTTGCCGATCATGTCAAAGGTGAGCGTGATCAGGCTCCAGGTCTTCTGAGCTCCCTGCCACAGGGCCTGCAAAGGGCCATACTGTAACAGAATTCGGTATTCATCCGGTAATGGAACCAGTTGCGGCGAGAGACCGACAAAACCAACCAGTTTGCCCTGCACCTTTCTGGTATCCGGGGTCAGGGTCACATCAAGGTCGCTGTTGTTGCGCTCGACCACCACCTGCAACGGTTCGCCCGGTGCGCGCTGCACCAGCTCGACGAACTGGGCCCACTCGGTGATCTCCTGCTCGCCGACCCGCTTGATGCGATCGCCAACCTGCAAACCCGCCTTTTCACTGGCACTCTTGGCTACCACGGCCGACACCACTGGCAATACCTTGCCACCAAGGGGGACAATCCCCAAGCTGCCGATCGGGGATTCCCGGTCTGGATCAAACTTCCAGCTATCCAGCGACAGATTCTTGTCGGTGGCATAGCTGGTCTGGGGGGCTTTCACCTTGAGGGTGACCGACTGATCGCCCAGATGGCTCAGCAGGGCGTAAGTGACGCTCTCCCAGTCGCCGGTCTGCTCATCACCCACCCCGACAATCTCCATGCCCGGCAGGATACCCGCCTCGGCCACGATGGAAGCAGGGCGCACCTCGCCAATCACCGGTTTTACCGCCGGTACGCCGATCATGAACATCAGCCAGAGGGCAAACAGGGCAAAGACGAAGTTGGCCATGGGGCCAGCCGCAACGATGGCCATCCGGGCCCATACCGACTTGTGGTTGAAGGCATACTGCTCGTCACCGGGTTTGAGCTCATCCACCCGGCCATCGAGCATCTTGACGTAACCACCCAGCGGGATCAGGGCCAGCATGTATTCGGTGCCGTCCTTGCCAAGGCGACGCCAGATCGCCTTGCCAAAACCGATGGAGAAACGCTCAACCTTTACCCCGCAACGGCGGGCAACCCAGAAGTGGCCAAACTCGTGCACTGCGACCAACAGGCCAAGGGCAACGACAAAGGCACCGATATTCCACAACACACCGCCCATCAGCCAAGCTCCTCAATCAGGTGGCGGGCACGGGCACGCGCAACGCCATCCAGGGCAAACAGATCGTCGAGGGAGCTCACGGCACAGCTCTCCAGCGCCAGCATTACCGCCTCGTTGATCCGGGCAATATCCATAAAGCCAATCCGCTCGGCCAGGAAGGCGGCAACCGCCTCTTCATTGGCCGCATTGAGCGCAGTGGTTGCTGCCTGCCCCTTGTGGCAGGCATTGATGGCCAGCGCCAGGCAGGGATAGCGATCGTAATCAGGCCGGATAAAGCTGAACTCTCCGACACTGAAGAAATCCAAAGGTTCCACGCTGGAAGGGATGCGATTGGGATAGGCCAGCGCGTGGGCGATAGGAGTGCACATATCGGGGTTGCCGAGCTGGGCCAGAACGGAGCCATCCTTGTACTGCACCATGGAGTGGATCACCGACTGCGGGTGGATTACCACCTGGATCTGCTCGGGCGCCGCATTGAACAGCCAGCGCGCCTCGATATACTCCAGCCCCTTGTTCATCATGGTGGCGGAGTCGACCGAAATCTTGGCCCCCATCGACCAGTTGGGGTGAGCGATGGCTTGTGCCGGCGTGACATGGGCCAGCTCGCCAACCTCGGTATAACGGAACGGGCCACCGGAACCGGTCAGCAGGATCTTGCTGATCCCCGCCGCCGCCAGATCGCAGAAACCGGGTTGGCGCTGCACCTCGGTCGGCAGGCACTGGAAGATGGCATTGTGTTCGCTGTCGATGGGCAGCAGCTCGGCACCATGCTCACGCACAGCCTCCATGAAGAAGGCACCGGACATCACCAGCGCCTCCTTGTTGGCCAGCAGAATGCGCTTGCCGGCACGTACCGCAGCCATAGTGGGGGCGAGTCCGGCCGCACCGACGATGGCCGCCATTACGCTGTGAGCATCGGGGTGTGCGGCTACGTCGCACAGGGCGGCGGCACCAGACATGACCCGAGTCGCACTGCCGTGCACTTGCAGACGAGCAGCCAGCTCACGGGCTGCCTCCTCATCGACCATCACGGCAAAACGGGGGGAGAATTCGAGACAATCCCGCAACATGGCATCCACGTTGCGGGCGGCGGTCAACGCCAATACTTGCCAGCTGCCCGGGTTGTGGCGCAGCACCTTCAGGGTACTCTGACCAATGGAGCCGGACGCTCCCAGAATAACCAGAGACTTGTGCATCAAAACTCCTGGCTGAGTAGCAGATAGCTGAGCAGGAACACCGGCAGGGCGGCAGTCAGGCTATCTATCCGGTCGAGGATGCCACCATGGCCCGGCAGCAGAGAGCCGGAATCCTTGATACCGGCTTCACGCTTGAACATGCTCTCGGTCAGATCGCCGAGTACCGAGGCGAGCACCGCCAGCAGCGAGCAGAACAGCACGATCCCCATCTTGGCGGGCACAAAGCCCATGAACCAGGTCACCCCTACCGCCAGCATGCTGGCAGTAAAGAGGCCGCCACACATCCCTTCGATGGTTTTACCCGGGCTCACGGCCGGTGCCAGCTTGTGTTTGCCGAACGCCTTGCCGAAAAAATACGCGCCAGAATCTGCCGCCCAGACCAGTCCCATGACAAACAGCAGGATCCAGGCCCCCATCATAGGGTCGTGATAAAAGTTGTAACCACGGATGGCCACCAGTGACCAGAAGAAGGGAACCAGAGTCACCAGACCAAACAGGGACTTGAGCCAGACCGACTCTTTCCACAGCTTGGCGCTTTGCGGATAGCGCAGCACCAGCAGCAAGCCGAGCAGCCACCAGCTGACGGCGGTCCAGAGTACGCCCATCACCAGCGGGTGCAGATGGGGAGTCCAGAGCTGCTCCACCGGCAACCAGAACAGGCTGGCCCCGAGCAACAGGCAGAATACGATGGGTAACCATTGTTGCGGGGCGGCAGAGACAAAGCCGCTCCATTCACGGCTGGCCAGCAAAAAGACCAGCGCTGCCAACAGGGCAAAAAACTTCAATGGCAGAAAGAAAAGCGCCCCCAACACCAGGGGGATCAACATCAAAGCAGTAATAATTCGTTGTTTTAGCAAAAGAAACCTCTCTCTTGGGAGCGGGGTTTAGCCGGTCTGCTGCTCGGCGATCAATTCCCGGATCTGTTCACCCGTGCAGCCGAAGCGGCGTTCGCGGGCAACAAAGGAGGCAACGGCCTCACTGAACTCGGCCTCGTTGAAATCGGGCCACAATACCGGGGTAAAGTAGAGCTCGGCATAGGCGAGCTGCCATAAAACAAAATTGCTGATGCGATGGTCACCACCGGTACGGATCAGAAGATCCACCGGGGGCAGATCGGCCATGCATACCTCGCGGCCAAGCATGGACTCATCAATCTGGTCGGCTGACAATTGACCGGCCGCCACGGCAGTGGCCAGCTTGCGGGCCGCCTGGGCGATATCCCACTGGCCGCCATAGTTGGCCGCAATGTTCAGGGTCAAACCCTTGTTGTTGGCGGTCAGCGCTTCCGCCTTGGCGATCTTGGCCTGCAGCCGCTCGCTGAAGCGGGCGGTATCGCCGATCACCTTGAGCCGGATGCCGTTGCTGTGAAGCTTGCTCACCTCACGGCCCAGCACGGTAATGAAGAGCTCCATCAAGGCACTGACCTCCCCTTCCGGGCGACGCCAGTTCTCGCTGGAGAAGGCGAACAGGGTCAATGCTTCGATCTTGGCCCGGGCGGCAAAGGTCACCGCCTCACGCACCGACTTGACGCCAGCCTTGTGCCCATAGACCCGCATCTTGCCACGGTTCTGGGCCCAGCGGCCGTTGCCATCCATGATGATGGCGACGTGACGGGGCAAAGAGGTGTTGGCGCAATCACCCAACGCAGCCAAAAGCGACATGGTTTTCTCCCACAAAGACAAAAGCGCCGTGCAGGGGCACTACACGGCGCTCGTAATATACCTTTCAGGCGCTTAGATTTCCATTAGCTCCTTCTCCTTTGCAGCAAGGGCCTCATCGACCAGCTTGATGTAGGAGTCGGTCAGTTTCTGGATCTCTTCCTGGGCGCGACGGTCGTCGTCTTCGGAGATCTCTTTGTCCTTCAGCAGCGCTTTCAGATCGGCGTTGGCATCGCGACGGATGTTGCGCACGGCAACACGGGCGTTTTCCGCTTCACCACGAACAACCTTGGTCAGGTCGCGGCGACGCTCTTCGGTCAGCGGCGGCAGCGGCACACGCAGGCTCTGGCCGTTGCTGGAGGGGTTCAGGCCCAGATCGGAAGTCAGGATCGCTTTCTCTACCGCCTGGATCATGGAGCGGTCAAATACGGAGATGGAGAGGGTGCGAGAGTCTTCGGCTACCACGTTGGCCAGCTGCTTCAGCGGAGTGGCCGCACCGTAGTACTCAACCTGGATACCGTCGAGCAGGCTCGGGTGAGCACGGCCGGTACGGATCTTGGACATCTGGGTCTTGAGTGACTCGACACTCTTGCCCATGCGCTCCTTGGCGTCGTTTTTAATCTCGTTGATCACAGCGGTTTTCCTTTTGGCGAACGAGCCGCCACGCGGCTCGCATCTATCTTATTTGCTGACGTGATGGATCAGGGTACCTTCCGGCTCACCCATGATAACCCGGCGCAGAGCACCCGGTTTGTTCATGTTGAACACGCGGATCGGCAGATCATGGTCACGTGCCAGAGTAAAGGCAGCAAGATCCATCACCTTGAGCTCTTTTTCAAGAACTTCATCATAACTCAATTCATGGTACAGCACGGCATCCGGATTCTTGACCGGATCTTCGTTGTATACACCATCGACCTTGGTGGCTTTCAGCACCACGTCGGCTTCGATTTCGATCCCGCGCAGACAGGCCGCAGAATCGGTAGTAAAGAAGGGGTTGCCAGTACCGGCAGAGAAGATCACCACTTTGCCTGCACGCAGCTGGCTGATGGCTTCGGCCCAGACGTAGGAGTCACAGATCCCCTGCAGGGAGATGGCAGACATCAGACGGGCATTCACATAAGCACGATGCAGGGCATCACGCATGGCCAGACCGTTCATCACGGTTGCCAGCATACCCATGTGGTCGCCCACCACGCGGTTCATACCCGCTTTGGCAAGACCGGCACCACGGAACAGGTTGCCGCCACCGATGACCAGACCGACCTGAACACCCAACTCAACCAGCTCCTTGATCTCTTGGGCCATCCGATCCAGCACCGCCGGATCAATGCCGAAACCCTCGGCGCCTTGCAGGGCTTCACCACTCAACTTCAGAAGAACACGTCTGTATGCAGGTTTGGGATTGGTACTCATGTCACTGATTCCTGGTCATATAAAGACCGCGACATAAGTCGCGGTCTGGGGAAACGGAAAAACCGGTTCGATTAAGCCTTCTGAGCGGCCGCGATTTGAGCTGCAACTTCAGCAGCGAAATCGGTCTCTTGCTTCTCGATGCCTTCGCCCACTTCGAAACGGGTGAAGGAGACAACGTCAGCGCCTTCTTTCTTCAGCAGCTCGGCAACGGTCATGGAAGGATCTTTCACGAACGGCTGACCAGTCAGGGAAACCTCACCGGTGAACTTCTTCATGCGGCCTTCAACCATCTTCTCGGCGATCTCTTTCGGCTTGCCGGAGTTGATGGCGATGTCGATCTGGATTTCGCGCTCTTTGGCAACGACGTCAGCGGAAACATCTTCCGGCTTGACGAATTGCGGGCTGTTGGCAGCTACGTGCATGGCCAGATCTTTGGCCAGCTCGTCGGTACCGCCAGTCAGCTTGGTGATAACACCGATGCGGGAACCGTGAACGTAGGTACCCAGGTTGTCACCTTCAACCAGCATCACGCGACGCAGGTTCATGTTCTCACCGATCTTGGCGATCAGGTTGGTGATGGTCAGCTCTACGGACTCACCGTTGCCGAAGTCAGCGGCTTTCAGCGCGTCAACGTCAGCAATCTTCTGGGTAGCAGCGATCTCGACGATCTTCTGACCCATGGCCAGGAAGCCGGCATCCTTGGAAACGAAGTCAGTCTCGCAGTTCAGCTCGATCATGACGGCAACGTTGCCTTCGGTACGGGCGAAGATCACACCTTCAGCGGCGATACGGCCAGCTTTCTTGGCGGCTTTGGCCTGACCGGATTTGCGCATGTTCTCAATTGCCAGCTCGATATCACCAGCAGCTTCTTCCAGTGCTTTTTTGCAATCCATCATGCCAGCGGCGGTGCGCTCGCGCAGTTCTTTTACCAGGGCGGCAGAAATGTTTGCCATGTCCAGTATCCTCGGTCTTGAATTGACAAGAAACAGGGGCCACAAGGGCCCCTGCTAACCAATTACATCAGCTTGGTTAATAAGGGCTTTGCAGTCCTTATCAATTACTCAGCTTCAACGAAGCCATCTTGTTCAGCTTGAACAACGATGTCCTGAGCGCGAGCTTCCAGTACGGTGTCAGCAGCAGCATTCAGGTACAGCTGAACAGCACGGATAGCGTCGTCGTTACCCGGGATGACGTAATCAACGCCGTCCGGGTTGGAGTTGGTATCAACGATGGAAACTACCGGGATACCCAGGTTGTTGGCTTCTTTGATAGCGATGTGCTCGTGGTCGGCATCGACAACGAACAGAACGTCAGGCAGGCCGCCCATGTTCTTGATACCACCCAGGCTCTTCTCCAGCTTTTCCATTTCGCGAGTACGCATCAGCGCCTCTTTCTTGGTCAGCTTGTCGAAGGTACCGTCTTGGCTCTGGGTTTCCAGATCTTTCAGGCGCTTGATGGACTGACGAACGGTTTTCCAGTTGGTCAGCATGCCGCCCAGCCAGCGGTGGTTAACATAGAACTGGTCGCAACGCTCAGCGGCTTCTTTTACGGCTTCAGACGCGGCACGCTTGGTACCTACGAACAGTACCTTGCCTTTCTTGGCAGCTACGGAGCTGATGAAGTTCATGGCATCGTCAAACATCGGAACGGTTTTTTCCAGGTTGATGATGTGAACTTTGCTGCGAGCACCGAAGATGTAGGATTTCATTTTCGGGTTCCAGTAACGAGTCTGGTGACCGAAGTGAACGCCGGCTTGCAGCATGTCGCGCATAGAAACTTTAGCCATTTTATACCTCTGTATTGGGGTTAGGCCTCCACACATCCCATATAACCGACCCGTTAAGGCACCCCGGCATATGTGTCGATGTGTGTGTGTTGTTTAAGTAAGGGTGATGAAATCGGGACGCAAGTTCCCCATTCCGGCGCGCTTTATATCATAACTTTGGCCACGACACCACCGGAGCGAGGCTAAACGAGCGCTAAATATGGATCCCGTCAACGGAGGTTGCGACTGCCATTTGACGTTGTGATGACAATCACACTGGAAGTACGAAGGGGTTGCGGATAAAATTTTGGCCTGATTGCAAACGCATCTATTTTTCATTACCTGTCCAGCCTGCCCTCGCAGGCCCGGTGGCAGGCCGCAAGAGAGATCCCATGTCCATTAAAATCAAGACACCGGAAGAGATTGAAAAGATGCGCGTTGCCGGCCAATTGGCCGCCGATGTGCTGGTCATGATTGCGCCCCATGTCAAAGCAGGCGTCACCACTGACGAACTGAACACCCTTTGCCACAACTACATCGTTGATGTGCAGCAGGCTATCCCGGCTCCGCTCAACTACCACGGCTTCCCTAAATCCATCTGCACCTCGGTGAACGATGTGATCTGCCACGGCATCCCGAACCACAAGAAGCTGCGTGATGGCGACATCATCAACCTCGACATCACCGTCATCAAGGATGGCTACCACGGCGACACCTCCGCCATGTTCATCGTGGGCGAGACCACCCCGCTGCGTCGTCAGCTCTGCAAGATTGCGCAAGAGAGCCTCTACGCCGCCATCAAGAAGGTGCGCCCGGGTGCCTGCATCACCGAGATCGGCGCCGTGATCCAGCCCATCGTCGAGAAGGCAGGGTTCTCCGTGGTGCGTGACTACTGTGGCCACGGCATCGGTGCCGAATTCCACGAAGAGCCGCAGATCCTCCACTACCGCAACAGCGGCAAGCTGGAGCTGAAAGCGGGCATGTGCTTCACCATCGAGCCGATGGTCAACAGCAAGAAGTACCACTGCAAAGTCAATCCGAAGGATGGCTGGACCGTCACAACCAAGGATGGCGGCGACTCCGCCCAGTGGGAACACACCCTGCTGGTAACCGAGGATGGCTGCGAAGTGCTGACCCTGCGTCCCGACGACACTATCGACCGCTTCATCAAACACAGCTAACATCGAACCCCGGCCCTTTAGCGAAAAGCGCCGGGGTTTTTACTGCCCGTTTCAGCCATATGCCTGCCACTTGTGTGTGAGATGCCATGGACGCCAGCCTGCTTTCCCCCCACCTGTTACCCGACGACCAGCTCACCCGCGACAACTGCAAAGAGTACCTGAGCCGCTTTCTCGGCTGGCTGCACGCCCGCTTCGATGCCGGTGACAACATTATCGAGCTGGTTGCCACCCGCTCCGAATATATGGATCAACTGCTCTGCCGCCTCTGGCAGAAGTTTGGTTTCGACAAGAGCGACCTCACCCTCATCGCGGTGGGGGGTTATGGCCGTGGCGAGCTGCACCCCCACTCCGACATCGACCTGCTGATCCTCTATGACGGCGACGAGCTGGACGAGGTGCTGGGGCTGCGCATTGGCGAGTTCATCACCCTGTTGTGGGATCTCAAGCTGGAGGTGGGTCAGGCGGTGCGCAACGTGGCTGAGTGCATCGAGCAGGGCAAGGCCGACATCACGGTGGCAACCAACCTCATCGAGGCGCGCTACATCACCGGTCGCAAGGAGGGTTTCCGGCAACTCAAGGAGGCGACTGGCCCCCAGCACTTCTGGCCGAGCGAAGCCTTCTTTCGTGCCAAGCGCCAGGAGCAGGCGGAGCGGCACCAGCAGTTTCTCGGTACCGCCTACAAGCTGGAGCCGGATCTCAAGTGCAATCCGGGCGGCCTGCGCGACATCCAGACCCTCGCCTGGGTCGCCCGTCGCCACTTCGGTGCCACCACCCTGTTCGAGATGACCAGTCACGGCTTCCTCAACCGCGCCGAGTACCGCGAGCTGCTCGACTGCCAGAATTTCCTCTGGAAGGTACGCTTTGCCCTGCACATGGCCATCAACAAAGGCGACAACCGCCTGCTGTTCGACCGCCAGCGCACCGTGGCCCAGATGCTGGGCTTCGAGGGGGAAGGCAACGCGCCGATCGAGCAGATGATGAAGCGCTTCTACCAGACGGTGCGGCGGGTCGCCGAGCTCAACGAGATGCTGCTGCAGCTATTTGACGAGGCAATCCTTGGCAACAGCGCCATGGATGTGCGCCGCCTCTCCGACGAGTTCCAGCTCCGTGGCCGCCTCATCGATGCAGTAGATGCCGAGCTGTTCGCCCGCGAGCCTGCCGCTATCCTGCGCCTCTTCTACCAGATGGCCCAGCATCCCGAGATTGCCGGTATCCACTCCGCCACCCTGCGCCAGCTGCGCGAAGCGCGGCGAAAGCTCAACTGCTGGCTGCAGGATCTGCCGGAGTGCCGTCGCCTGTTCATGGCGCTGCTGCGCCACCCCAACGGTATCGCCCTGCCGATGAGCCTGATGCACAAGTACGGCATTCTGGCGGCTTACCTGCCGCAGTGGAACCTCATCGTCGGCCAGATGCAGTTCGACATGTTCCACGCCTACACGGTGGATGAGCACACCCATCGGCTGCTCAAGAACATTCACGGCTTTCCCAACCCGGCCAACCGCCAGAGTCACCCGCTCTGCCACGAGGTGTTCACCCGGTTGCGCAAACCGGAGCTGCTCAGCATCGCCGCCCTGTTCCACGATATCGCCAAGGGGCGGCGCGGCGATCACTCCGAACTTGGCGCCGTCGATGCGCTGGAGTTCTGCCAGCTGCACGGCCTCGATCGCTACGAGAGCCGGCTGGTCGCCTGGCTGGTGCGCCACCATCTGCTGATGTCGGTCACCGCCCAGCGCCGCGATATCTATGACCCCGAAGTGGTCACCGACTTTGCCCAGAAGGTGCGCGACGAGCAGCATCTCGACCTGCTCTACTGCCTCACCGTGGCCGATATCTGTGCCACCAACGACACCCTGTGGAACGACTGGAAGGGCACCCTGCTGCGCGAGCTCTACTTCGCGACCCAGAAGGCGCTGCGCCAGGGGCTGGAGAACCCGCCCGACATGCGGCTGCGCATTCGCGAAAACCAGCGTCAGGCCAAGCAACTGCTGGCACAGCGCGACGTGCCGGAAGAGGCGATCAACCAGCTCTGGGGCGACTTCAAGGCTGATTACTTCCTGCGTCACAGCCCGGAACAGATCGCCTGGCACTGCCGCCACATCATCGAGCATGGCGACAACCCGGCGCCGTTGGTGCTGATCGGCAAACACCCGACCCGCGGTGGCAGCGAGGTGTTCATCTACTGCCGCGACACGCCGAACCTGTTTGCGACCGTCGCCTCGGCACTGGATCAGAAGAACCTCAACATTCACGATGCCCAGATCATGAACTCGCGCAGTAACTTCGTGCTCGATACCTTTGTGGTGCTGGAACCCAACGGCGAACCCATCAGCCCCAACCGCACAGCCACCATCAAGAAAGCGCTGGAGAAGGCGCTGCAGGAGCCGGGCAAGCTGGTGCTGCGCAACAAGCCACTGTCACGGCGCCACCGCCAGTTCAGTGTGTCGACCCGGGTCGTTTTCCTGCCGCACAAGGGGGAGAGCCGCCACACCCTGATGGAGCTGACCGCCCTCGATACTCCCGGCCTGCTGGCGCGGATCGGCGCGGTATTCCAGCAGTGCGGCCTGTCGCTGCACGCCGCCAAGATCGCCACCTTCGGCGAGCGGGTCGAGGACTTTTTCAGTCTGACCAGCCTCGATGGCGAGCCATTGACACCGGAGCAACAACTGCAGCTGGAAGAGCGGCTGGTGCATCAGCTCAATCCGCAGCAATTTGCCATGGAGTGAGTGCAATCTGATTCGAAAGAGGCTGTTTTCACCTCCGTTTTCCCATACCAAACAAATGGTTGGCTGGGAAATATGAAAGAAATGGTCGCTGGCCGGAAGAATTCCGGTCAGCCACTTAAAAACAGTCGGAAAAGTGTGATACAACAAACAGAATTTTTTAAAGGAAACCTGTCATGACCGAGTTGCAACAGATCATTGAAGCGGCCTTCGAGCGCCGCGACACCATTACCCCGAGCACTGTGGACAGCGCTACCAAATCCGCCATCCTGCAGGTCATCGAGCTGCTGGACTCCGGCAAGGCCCGGGTTGCCGAGAAGATCGCCGGTGAGTGGGTTGTTCATCAGTGGCTGAAGAAGGCGGTACTGCTCTCGTTCCGTATCAACGACAACGGCATCATCAAGGGCGACGACGCCCAGTACTACGACAAGGTTCCCCTCAAGTTCTCCAACTACACCGAAGAGCAGTTCAAGGCTGCCGGTGTACGTGTGGTGCCGCCGGCGACCGCCCGCAAAGGCTCCTTTATCGCCCCCAACACCGTGCTGATGCCCTCCTACGTCAACATCGGCGCCTACGTTGACGAAGGCACCATGGTCGACACCTGGGCGACCGTCGGTTCCTGCGCCCAGATCGGCAAGAACGTGCACCTCTCCGGCGGCGTCGGCATCGGCGGCGTACTGGAGCCACTGCAGGCCAACCCGACCATCATCGAAGACAACTGCTTTATCGGTGCCCGCTCCGAAGTGGTTGAAGGGGTGATCGTCGAGGAAGGTTCCGTCATCTCCATGGGCGTCTTCATCGGCCAGTCCACCCGCATCTATGACCGCGAAACCGGCGAAATCCACTACGGCCGCGTACCGGCTGGCTCCGTGGTCGTCTCCGGCTCCCTGCCCTCCAAGTGCGGCAAATACAGCCTCTACGCTGCCGTGATCGTCAAAAAGGTGGATGCCAAGACCCGCGCCAAGGTCGGCATCAACGCCCTGCTGCGCTCCATCGACGAGTAAGCCGTTTTACCGTGATTTAAAGGGCGCCTGATGGCGCCCTTTTGATTTTGGCGCCGCTGTCACAGGCAAGCAGCACAAGCTCGGTTAAGATAGATGGGACAGGATCGTTTCAAACCGAGGAAGCCTGATGTACGAGAATCTCAAGAGCCTGGGGATCCAGGATCCCGCCTCCGTCGACAGCTACACCCTGCGCCAGGAGGCCAACCACGACATCCTCAAGATCTACTTCAAGAAGCAGAAGGGCGAGTTCTTCGCCAAGAGTGTCAAATTCAAATACCCGCGCCAGCGCAAAACCATGCTGGTTGACTCGGGCACCCATGAGTACAAGGATGTCACCGAGATCAACGCCAACCTGAAATACGTGGTGGACGAGCTCGACAATCTGACCCAGGGCGTTCATGTTCATGCCGACCCCGATATCAAGCAGAAGATCCTGCGCGATCTGCGTCATCTGGAGAAGGTGGTACAGAACAAGATCAGCGAGATTGAGCGAGATCTGGAGAAACTCTAACCCTTCCCCGTCTTGCTTAAAGAGCGCCCGATGTGGCGCTCTTTTTATTGCCGCGTACCTGCAATACCGGTCAAGTGCTTCATGACAGACTCCGTCCCAGTCACCAAACAGCACAAAAAGAAGAGGGAGGCTTGCGCCTCCCTCTTCCGGAACCTGATGTCAGGCAACTGAATTAGTTGCTCTTCATCCAGATATCCATGTCGGTTTTCAGGTTGTCGGACTTGGTACCGAAGATGGCTTGTACGCCGGAACCAGCCACTACCACACCGGCAGCACCCAGTTTCTTCAGACCCGCCTGGTCAACCTTGGCTACATCTTTCACGCCAACACGCAGACGGGTGATGCAGGCATCCAGAGAAGCGATGTTCTCTTTGCCACCGAAGGCAGCAACCAGAGCAGCGGACATTTCGTCTTTACCTTGGCCAACTGTGGACTCGGTGCTCTCGTCTTCACGACCCGGAGTTTTCAGGTTCATGGCACGGATAACGAAGCTGAATACCACGTAGTAGATGGCAGCGTATACCAGACCCAGACCAACCAGCAGCATCATGTGGCTGGCGCGCGGGGACTGAACAACGAAGTCGATGAAACCGTTGGAGAAGGTGTGACCGTGTACGATACCCAGGGTGTTGGTCAGTACGTAAGCCAGACCAGCCAGTACAGCGTGGATGGCGTACAGTACCGGAGCAACGAACAGGAAGGAGAACTCGATCGGCTCGGTAATACCGGTCAGGAAAGAGGTCAGGGCTGCAGAGGCCATGATACCTACTACCTTGGCACGGTTTTCCGGCTTGGCGGCGTGAGCGATGGCAAACGCAGCAGCAGGCAGACCGAACATTTTGAACAGGTAGCCACCAGCCAGCTGACCGAAGCCGTTACCGGCAGCGCGGGAGGCGTCATCAGCGGTCAGGAAGCAGGTCATGATGCCGTGAACAGTTTCACCGGCACCGTTGACGCAGGTACCAGCCTGATAGAAGAACGGTACGTTCCAGATGTGGTGCAGACCGAACGGGATCAGAGAACGCTCAACCACACCGTAGATACCGAAGGCCAGTACCGGGTTCTGGTTGGCAGCCCAGTCAGAGAAGGCACCGATAGCGCCACCTACAGGCGGCCAAATGACGGAGAGGATGACACCCAGACCGATAGAGAGGAAACCGGTGATGATGGGTACGGCACGTTTGCCGGCGAAGAAACCCAGATACTCGGGCAACTGGATTTTGTAGAAGCGGTTGAAGGCCCAGGCAGCGATACCACCGGCCAGGATACCACCCAGCACACCGGTCTCGATGCTTTCAACACCCATGACAGGTGCCATTACCTTCAGAGTGGCGACCATTATGCCGTAGCCAACGATGGCAGACAGGCCGGATACACCGTCGTTATTGGTAAAGCCAAGGGCGACACCCACTGCGAACAGCAGGGCCATCTGGCCAAATACGGAACCACCGGCCTGTTCCATCAACTGGGAAACAATTTCCGGCAGCCAGCTGAAGTGGGCAGCACCCACCCCCAACAGAATACCTGCGACTGGCAGGACTGATACTGGCAGCATCAGCGCCTTACCAACCTTTTGCAGATTAGCGAAAGCATTTTTCAACATTGTGTGCGCTCCTGAATGGATTGTCGTCCCTGAACGATTTATTAGGATGAACCAACGACTCTTCATCGAAATATTATCGAATGGGGTTTGCTTATTTTGACCATCAGAATATAACCCAGCAGGTCGTAAATTTCTGCTTTCGATGGGAGTGGAATATTGATTTTGGAGGGAAGATCACAACTTGTTCTGGAGGGAGAATTACACATATTTTTAGAATGCAATTCTGCACACTCACTCTATTACACCTAAATATAAATTACAGTTTCGCATTGTATTTTTATCATTCCAAACAATGCACACCGAAACAATATGTAACCAAACGTAACAAGCTTATTCTCTATTATTACAGTCTACCGATTAAAAAGGCCTCCAACAAGGGAGGCCTTAATAAATATAGTGATCACTCAAATTTGCTTGAGCTTATTTTTGCGAGCGCTTCACCGCATCGACAAATACCTGTTTCGCTTTGGTCGAACCGGCACGTTCGGCTTCATTGACCAGCTGCATCGCCTTGTCGATATCGCCCGCTTTCACCGCCTTCTCGATCTGGGATTGATAGAAGGCTTCGGTTTCACTCAGCATGGCAGGAGCAGGTTTGGCAGGGACAGCTGCACTCGTTGCAACAGCAGCGGCTGTTGCTGCAGGAACAACCAGCTTGTTCGGGGTCGGATCGACGATCGGTGTGTTGGCATTGATCGCGTCTTGGTAAACCGGTTTGTAGAAGTTATCACCCAGCTTGGTGGAACTCATGTCTTCCACATCAATGCTAACCACACCCCAGGCAGAGTGAGGGATGAGCGGGTCCTTGGCGCCATAATCCTGAACACTCAATGACTTGGCCATCATCTTGGAGGGGCTCATCGCTTGGGTGGTTTGGCTCAAAGTTGCCTGAGTGGTGTAAATCACCATGTAGGTTTCGTTGTTCGGGTTGCCAACATAGGAGCGGTCAATGGTAAAGACGCCCTCTACCCGATCACCATCCAGCAGCCTGGCCGGCTTATAGGTAATGATGTCGGAACCGATAGTACGAGTCGGTTTGAACTGGGAGTCCAGCATCAATACGGTGGGGTTGAACAGGGTCTTGTCGATCAGACCTGCAACGGTAATTTTGAGATCGCCGGAATTGGTCGGCAGCTTGAACGCTGCGTAATAGCTCTTGCCTTCCGGGAAGTTGAACGCCGGAGAGCTGCCATCAATGGCAATCAATTTTTTCTGCTCAGCGGCCAACGGCTGATACCGCAACTCACTGATACTAGAGCAACATACTGTGGCTGTGCCGAGTTGCTGCAGTGCGCTGGCACGGCTATCGAGGATACTCTTGTACTCCTGGGTGGGAGCCACAGTAGCCTCAAGAGACGCACACGCCGTCATCAGAGTGGAACACAAAATCGTCAACGCTACCTTGCTATATTTCATCTGCATACCCTACACGCCATCTTGAAAAAAAGAGCCCCCGACAAGCGGGGGCGACTTGATATCAGGTGATGGTGAGATTACCACCAAGCTTCAGCTTGTACACCGAAGTTCCAAGCATTGTCCTGTTTAACACCGTTGCTGTCGGCACGGAAAGCACCATCCTGATCCACGTAAGAGGCGAATACACGGATTTCCGGACGAGCCCAGAAGCTGGAGCCAGCAGACCAGGCTTGTGCGATGGTATACTTGCTACCTTCAGTGGACTTATCGGCTTTATTGGTAACCTTCTCGTTATCCTTGAAGTAACCCAGCTCGACGATGGTCTTCATTACGTCGTTCCACTTGTACATCGGACGAGCAACGATGGAGAAGGTATCTACATCCTTGGTGTCTTTTTCCAGACCGTTTGCCTGTGCGTAGATGATCTGGTGACCAAACTCGACCTTGTCACCTACCGGCAGTACACCCCAGTTGATCAGACGGAAACCGTCACCGCTTTCTGCATTGGCCTGCAGACCACTGCCTGAACCACCTTGGTAGTTAACACCTTGAGCAGCCAGACCATCCTTGAAGTACTGAGCGACAGTCTTGTTAAAACCGCCCAGCATGGATTGGGTCAGCTCAGCAGTCACCATGTGGCCATCTTTCAGATCCGGATATTTCAGTTTCTGCTGATCAGTCGGGTTGGAGCTGGCAAAGTCATAACCCAGTTCCAGAGAGGCGTCTGTCCAGAGCGGGATACCGGCATAACGGATGTCAAAAACGTTAGTATCCAGAGTCTTGGAATCGTCTTTACCACCATCGTAAGCATCCCACGGGTCGTTACGAAGCACAGCCACAGAGAGCTTGCCCGGACCAGCTTCGATATTTTCTACACCGGCACCGGCACCGGAGACATCCCAGTAGTAGGTATCGGAAATATGGATGTCATGACGCTGGTAGTAGCGCTTACCGGCCCACAGGGTCTCGTTACCGCCAAACATGTTCTTGGCTTGAACGTTGAACTGACGCAGAGCGAAGGTAGCATCGCCATCTTTGCCGTCGCCTTCCCAGTCACGCTTCTGACCAGAGGTCATGGCAAACATGGAGTCGACATAGAAAGTCTGGTTGTTCTTGTTGTAAACCTCTTGGCCCAACTGAACTTCACCATAAGTTTCGTTCTCGTTACCCAGACGACCAACTTTTTGCTTGCTGATGGTCTGCATTTCACCGTTGTCGGAAACACCGACACCGGAACGGAAGTAACCGTGGAAATCTACGGCAAAGGCGGCTTGGGAAGCCAGGGCGGCAGTAACAGCTGCAGCAATCGGGAGCCACTTCATTTTCATTGTCATATTCCTTATTTCCCGCTGTGAGGAGTGTGATCCTGAATATTTATCACCGGGCAATCCTGCTGGTGATAACCGAGGTCGATTATAGGGAGCACATATCGCGACAAATATGAACCGACTCACAAAATGGCGACAAATCGCTCGGCAAACGATCGCCTCACACCAATGACGCAAAAAAGCCAAAGACAACGCAATAACTAACCAATAACATCAAAAATGAAGCGATCAAGATCAACCTGAAACCGCTCTCATTGATTAATTTGCGACGAGATGAAAGTGAATATTTGATCACTCATTGGCAAAAACATGACTGAAATCGCTTTCATGATTGAACTTTTATTTGCCTGATATGTCTTGCTGCCTTTTGGAACAGCACAAACAAGAAAACGGTGTCAGTGAGAAATATGTCGTTATTATCAGTGCGGATATTTGATGGACATGGTGAGAATGACGCACAAATAATAATCCCCTGCCGAACCGGACAGGGGACTTATATGAAGCAAATTACAGCGTAATTTTTCGGCTATATATGCCAGCTTTTTAGCCAGGCCAGAGCGACCCGCTCCGGCTCATCGTGCAGGGTCGCATCCAGCTCAAGGCGCGGGACAACCGCTGTTGCCCCCAGCTCCTGCAACTGACTATCCAGCCGACGGCCAGCGCCGCAAAAATGGTCGTAGCTGCTGTCCCCCATGGCGACCAGAGCGTACCGCAACCCCTTGAGCCAGGGGGCGCGCTCAGCCAGATCGGTAGCAAAGGGCTGAAGATTGGGGGGAATGTCCCCCTGCCCCGTGGTGGCGCTGACCAGCAATAAAAAACGGCCGGGGTCGATATCCTCCAGCCGTGCCTCTTCATAAAGCGCTGTCTTGTGCCCTTGCCGTGCCAGCTCATCAGCCAGCGTCTCGGCCACCAGCATGGCCGCACCATAGACGCTCCCTACCACGATATCGATCTGTGCCATCACCTGCTCCCTGCCATTTCACTCGGATGATGAGTCACTTTATCGACAAGCTGGCGCCAGATGCAACCTGATGCGGATCAGTAGTCGCTCTCGCTGGCAGGCCAGCCCAACTCGGCAAACAGGCGCAGCACATCCTGGCCAAGCGGCGCCTGGATCCGCATCGGCACCTTGAGGATCGGGTGGGTAAAGCTCAGGGTGCGGGCCACCAGCAGCAGACGCTCGCAGCCATAGTGCTCGCGGAAGAAGCGGTTATGGCGGCCATCGCCGTGGGTGGTATCGCCCACAATCGGGTGGAACAGATGATCCATATGGCGGCGCAGCTGATGCTTGCGGCCGGTTTTCGGGAACAATCTGACCAGACTGTAGCGACTGGTGGGGTGTTTCTTGGAGACCGCATGGGGCAGCTCGACCCGATGCAGCCGGCGGAAGGTGGTGACCGCCTCCTGCGCCGGCCGATCCGGGTCGCTCATGGCGTCGGCGATCTTGTCCAGCTGCTCCTTGAGGGGGTAGTCGATCACCCCCTGCTCGGGCGCCCAGCCACGCACCAGCGCCAGATACTCCTTGTGCACCTGACGGTTGGCAAACGCCTCGGTCAGGGTACGAGCCACCGCCGGATCGAGGGCAAACAGCAGCACCCCGGAGGTGGGCCGGTCGAGACGATGAACCGGATAGACATGGCGACCGCCGATCAGATCCCGGGTCATCTGCATGGCAAAGCGGGTCTCGGCCTTGTCGAGCCAGCTGCGATGCACCAACAGGCCGGAGGGCTTGTTGACCGCCACCAGCCACTCATCCTGATAGAGCAGGGTGAGCTGCAGCGCTTTCTCTTCTTTACTCTGCTCGTCCATCATTGCTCGACCACTTTGCCGGAGAGCAGCAGGTCGAAGCGGGCGATCAACCGCAGCAGGGCCTCCACCTCGGCCAGTTCCTCTTTATAGACTTCGCTGGCCATGGGGTAGAGGGAGACGCTGCTCGGCAACGGCGCCTGCATCACCACCAGCTGCTCCATGCGCGGGATCAGCACGAACTGCAACCACTGGTCAAAGCTCAGGGTATCGACACAAAAAGGCAGGGTACTGGCCAGTGCCTCCTCGCCCGGATGCTCCGCCTGCCAACGCTCGAGGCGCTGCAGCTCGGCCGTGAGTTCCCCCAGCAAGCCGGCGACCAGCAAATATTGATTCATATCGTGCACTTCCTCATCACCACAGGTTGATCCGGGATGGCCGTGCGCTTGCCGAGCAAGGCAACAACAAGACGCCAGCCAGAGCGGCAGCCTTCGCAGCCAACCGCCCGTAAAAAAGGGCGATACTATACACCTCCTCCCGAGCGGCTGCCATGCAGAGATCCCGCCACAGGCTCGCCATCAGGGCCGGAGCCAACGCTGGCTATCCGTGGCCATGGCCTTATAATCGGCCCGCATCATATTCAAGCCGGAGCTCTCCATGTCTGCGACGCCGACCGCCATCAATACTCTGACCGACTTTCTGACCCAGGCTGGCACCCAGTTCCAGCTGTTTGACATGGGCCGCCAGGTGCGGCCACTGGCCAGCGACACCTTTGTGCGCATCGAACAGCAGCAGGAGCCCTACCCCTGGCCACTGCAGCAGCACGCCTGGCTCGGCGTCCACTTCTTCCAGCCAAGCGAGTCGCGCCACTACCTCTGGTTCCTCAAGTTTGCCCTCGACGAGCGCGGCCTGCTCATCTCGAGCGGCCCCAAGCACTTCATGGATCAGGTGGTGGAGACGCTGGGCTACAAGCTGACCGGCGAGCTCGACGAGGAGAAAGCCAAGCGACTGGCTGACAACCCCTACACCTTCCGCCCGGCCGAGGCCAAGATGGCCAGCCTGCACGCCAAGCTGGCGCGCCAGCTGGAGCAGGCCCCGTCTGCCTATTACGAAGCGCTCTGCCACTATCTGGCTGCCCCCAACGACACCGGCTGGCAGACGCTGGGGCTGCAGGGTTTTGCCGATCTGGCGGAGCGGCTGCATGATGAGCGCAATCTGGCGCTGGTCTGCAAGGCGCTGCCCAAGTTGCCGCAAGAGCCGCTCTACGCCCTCTGCCAGAGTCTGGAGAGCGCCCCCTTGCCACCGGCGGTGCAAGGCGCCCTGCTTGAGCGGATCGGCGAGGAGCAGGAGTGTGCCGCCCCCAACCCGGAGACCCTGGCCTACCTCTGTCGCGCCATGGCCTCCTGCCCCGGCAGCGCACTGCGCACCAACAAGCTGCTGACCCTGCTGCAAACCCAGCCGAGCCCGGCGCTACTGCTCGCCATCGCAGGCCGGCTCTGGCCTGATCTGCAGGATGCCAGACTGCTCGGCGACTATCTGGAACAGCTCGCCCTGCAACCGACCCAGTTCTTCAATCAGGTTTTTGCCGAGCTCGTCACTTTACCGGCCCTGCGCAATGATATGCTGGCCAGACTGCGTGACCCGGAGCGCAGCGAGGAGCTGGGCAAGGCGATTGGCCGCCTGTTTGCCTCAGCCTGATCTGCAGGCCCATTGGCCACGGTTTGGGAAACAAGGGAGCCTGACCACAGGCTCCCGCTATCTGGCTGACAGCCGACTCTGACAATCATCCGACAACAAGGAAGCTGCCTATGGGAGAGATGCTCGGAATTCTGGCGCTGATGGCGATAGCCGGCGCGTTCTGGCTGCAACGCCGTCAGGCCGAACTGGCGTGGCAATATATGCGTCGCTACTGCCAGCACCACGACCTGCAACTGCTGTCGCTGGCCCGCAGCCGCCGTGAAGTGGCCGGCAAACCGCTCAGGCTGCTCACCCACTACCAGTTCGAGTTCTCCAGCGATGGCGAGAGCCACTATCAGGGCACCCTCAAGATGCAGGGCCTGCACGTTATCGGCGTCGAGCTGCCGCCCCATCGCATTCCCACGGTTTAACATCCCCTTGCTTCATTACCCGGCCTGCTTATCCCCCTCCCCATCCGGGTCGGGGCCGGCAAGCCATATGACAGAGATCGGGCGAATGCCTTTGACGAGCACAAACGGCATGCTGGATGCCGCCAGCTGTACGCCCTCCTCGGCATAAGCTAAAGTTGGGGAATTTTCCTAAAACCCATAAATTTTGTTTATAGCGACCAAGCCAGGCCATCTCCCGTCTCTCCAACCCTCGCCATCAGCGGCGCAATGCCCCCTCTGCCATGTGAATGAACCCCCGACATGCAGCGGGGGAAGAAATTTGCCTGTCTATAATCTCAGGGATTAGCCAAGGGAGAGACGAGATGGACCCCCTGCACCACGATTTACCCGCCCTGTTCGCCCAGCTCGGCATGGCCAACGACGAGCTGAGCCTCTATCGCTTCGTCCACGAGCATCATCTCGACAACGAGACCCTGCTGCCGGAAGCGCAGTTCTGGAGCGCCGCTCAGGCCAGCTTTCTGCGCGATGCCCTGTGGCACGACTCCGACTGGTGCGAGGCGATCGATCAGCTCGACCTGATGCTGCGCCAGCCCCGCTGAGCCCTCCCCTTTTATCCCCTGCGGGCTTTGGTTAAGATCCCGCCCCGACCAGCCACTTCGGCCCCCCATCTACCCATTCAGCAGAGCACGCTTATGTCCGCCCACGAGATCATCCGTATCGCCAACGAACTGGCCGCCAAGGGGATCACCCCGACTACCGCCATGATCAAGGCTCGCCTGAGCCAGCCGGTTGCCATGGCCGAGCTGCTGAAGGTGCTGAGCCAGTGGAAACAGCAGCCCGCAGGTGCCCCGGAAGCGGCCAGCCAGGAGCAGCAAGCCCCTGCCCCCGTTGCCGAGCCCACCCTGTTGCAGCTTGCCGAACAGCTCAATCGTCTTGAGCGCAAAGTGGATCGGCTGACCGACCTGCTCATCCAGCAGGGGAAAAACTGAGCCATGTATATCGTCGAACTCTGCTTTGAGTGCTATCGCGACACCTCCCTCGGTGAAGCCGAGCGGGCCATCGTCAACTATCTGGACATGCTGCGCTATCAGGGCCAGATCCTCGGCCGGGAGTTTCCCACCAGCATGCACGAGGGCTATTTCGTCAGCCGGGTGGTCTGCCCGGAGCAGGACAGCCTCCACCCGGACAACCAGAGCGAGCAGGTCAAGCTGGCCGAGCAGCAGCTCAATCAGGCGGGGCTGCTGGCGCCGAAACTCCATCTGCAGGGGGCGGATCTGCTCTCCGACAGCACAGATCCTTGCGGCCAGCAGGGCGAGCGCCCCGGCTGGATGATGCTCTACACCAGCTTCCTGCACACCTGCTCGCCACTGCGCTGCGGCGACCACTTCGCCCCCATCCCGCTCTATCAGGTGCCGGCCGTCGCCAACGGCGATCACAAACAGATCATCAAGTGGCAGGAGGATTGGGAGGCGTGCGACCAGCTGCAGATGAACGGCTCCATCGCCGAACATGCGGCGCTGCACGAGATTGGCGAGGTGGGCAGTCGTCTCTACCGGCGTGGCAGCGATCTCGCCAAACGGCTGGAGGTGCTGACCGGCATCCCCACCTACTACTACCTCTACCGGGTGGGCGGCGTGAGCGCGGCCGAGGAGAAGGCGCGCCCCTGCCCGAGCTGTGGTGGCGAGTGGGCGCTGGCAGCGCCACTGCACGAGATCTTCGACTTCAAGTGCGACAGCTGCCGGCTGGTCTCCAACCTCTCCTGGGATTTCAAGGATTAAGCGTGCCCTGCCCGTGACGCCATAAAAAAGAGCCTTGCCGCGTGGCAAGGCTCTTTTTGTTGCGATATTCGTTTCGGCATTTCGTTTCGAGATCTGTTCCGCCAAGCAACAGTCGCGCGAACAGGCGCTATTGCGGCAGGGTCTCCAGCCGCGCCAGAAACGCCGGCAATGAGGGGGCCAGCGGCAGCCGGCGACCTGAGTCGAGCCACTCCAGCCACACCTGACCACTCTCGTTATCAAGAGAGATGAGGGTCATCTCGTTGCGGGTGGTGGCAAGGAAGATGGAGGGGGTGCGCTTGAGCTTGCGCAGCATCAGCAGGTGGCCGATGAGGTTCTCCTTGAGCAGGTCGAGATCCGCCTCGTTCCACGGCAGGATCAGCTCAAGGCGCAGCCCCTTGAAGAGGCATGGGACAGGGCGGCTGAACCAGTGGCCAAACAGGGTGGTCACCGCGGGATGAAGCTGCAGCTCCAGCGCCTCGTTCATGGCGGTGAAATCGCCGGGCTCGCTGCGCAGATGGGGGCGCCAGCTGATCTGGCCGTCGACCGGTTCGCCAAGCTGACAGGGGGAGCGCCACTCTGGTTCCCACTGGCACAGGGGCAAGCCTCGTCTGGCCTCGCCGTCACGCTGCCAGCGGGCAAAAAAGTGCTTCAGGGCAGACAAAACTTGATCCGACATCGAAAATCCCCACAATTGCTGGCAAAGTCCGCTATTGCACCATCAAACCGGGTGACAGACAAGATTGCCAGCGCACCGTTGCAGCTCGGGGTTATCCCCGCTGGCAAGGCTGCGAGCACGCTCTGGCCATGCAATGGCCCGCTTCCTCCCAATCATGATGAACACGTTAGGTGAGCAAACCTGTGAGCAAACAAGATAGATACGCCGGCGCCAGCGCCCTCAAGGGCTTGAGTCTGGGCCAGCAATCCGACTACATCAGCCAGTACACCCCCTCCCTGCTGCAACCGGTTCCCCGCAGCCTGAACCGGGATGATCTGAAACTCGGTGACGACCTCCCCTTTACCGGTTGCGATGTCTGGACGCTCTATGAGCTCTCCTGGCTCAACAGCAAGGGCAAGCCGATGGTGGCCGTGGGCGAAGTGACCATTCCGGCCACCAGCCCGAATCTTATCGAGTCCAAATCGTTCAAGCTCTACCTCAACTCCTTCAACCAGACCCGTTGCGACTCCATCGATGCGGTGGCGGCCATGCTGGAGCAAGATCTCGGTGCCTGCGCCGGCGAGCCGGTCAAGGTGACCCTGTTCCCGCTCGATCGCGCCCCGCACCAGATCGCCACCCTGCCCGGCGAGTGCATCGACGAGCTGGATATCGAGGTCGACCACTACGAGTTTGATGCCAACCTGCTGCAGGGCGCCGCCAGCAGCGAGCTGGTCGAGGAGACCCTGCACAGCCACCTGCTCAAGTCCAACTGTCTGGTCACCAGCCAGCCGGACTGGGGCTCTGTGGTGATCCGCTACAAGGGGCCGAAACTGGATCGGGAGAAGCTGCTGCGCTACCTCATCTCGTTCCGCCAGCACAACGAGTTCCACGAGCAGTGCATCGAGCGCATCTTCATCGACCTCAAGCACTACTGCCAGCCGGAGCAGCTCACCGTCTATGCTCGCTATACCCGTCGTGGCGGCCTCGACATCAACCCGTTCCGCTCCGATTTCGAGGCGGTGCCCGCCAATCTGCGGCTGATCCGTCAGTAAAACGGGCTGACAATAGAAATGAGAGGGCGTCGGTTGGACGCCCTCTTCTTATCTGCAGGGGAAGCATGAGTAAACTCTGGACGCACAGGGGGGCGTTGGATAACATGCCCTCACCCCTGTGCCGTCCTTAATCCAATGAATCAACTGTTTTTTCTGGCCATGATGATGTCCTCCCTGTCCGCTCCGAATCTGGATCTGGACAAGGAGCAGCTCTCTGTCGACCTCCAGCAGGCTCAGTCGCTGGTTCAGACCGATCCCGCCAGATGCGTCCAGATCACCTCCGCCTTCCTGACGCGCGCAGCCAACAATCCCCAGCAGATCATCAGCAACCGGCAGGAGTTCGGCTATCGCGAGCCAATCCTGAACTACAGCACCATCGCCCAGTCCGTCGGCGCCTATCTGCTCAAGGGGGAGTGCCTGTTGCAGCTGGGCCAGTATCAGGCTACCCAGCAGGCGCTCGACAAGGCGATGGTTCTGGCAGACAAGGAGAATCTGCCAGAGCTCAAGGCACACGGCCTCTATCTCAAGCTCCGCAGCCAGCTGCTCAAGCCTGACCACCAGAGCAGCAGTCGCCCCTTGCTCAGCGAGCTTGAGGAGCAGCTGACAGCCCCCAATCTCAAGCAGAGCCAGCTGCAGATCTACAGCCGGCTGCTGCGCACCAGCTATGACATCGACAATCAGCAGCTCGAGGATGCCAAGGTACATCTGGCCGAGGCACGCAACTGGGCAGCCAAAGCCGGTTATCCACTGGCCAGCGCCTGGGTCAGCGCCATCAGTGGCGATCTCTATCGCGCCCTGCAGCAACCCCAGCTGGCCCTTGGCGAATATATCGATGCCCAGCAGCAGGCGAGAAATCTCAACGATCCGCTGTTCCTCGGCCTGCTCTCCAACCAGATCGTCAAGCTCTACCAGCAGGAGCAGGAGCCCCAGAAAGCGCTCCAGTATGCCAATGAAGCGGCCAACTACTTCCACTCCATCGGCAATCCCTCCCTGCTGTGCGACTCGCTCATCGTGCTGGCGCGCCTCAACCGGGATCAGGGAGACCTCAATCTGGCGCTGGTCTACTTCTTCAATGCCCTCGACCTCATCGATGAAGGGAGCAACCGGCCACAGTCCTCCCTGCTCAAGTACGAGATTGGCAAGACCTACCTGCAAAGCGGCAACCTCTCGCTGGCCAGCAACTACCTCAATGCGGCGCGCCAGTCCCATGAGCTGAACGATGCCAAAGAGCCGCTTATCGATACCCTGCTGCTGCTCGGCGAGCTCTATCTGAAAAAGCAGGAGGCCGCCATCGCCATCCTGCAGCTTGAGAATGCCCGGGCACTGGCCGACCAGATTGGCGATACCCGCCGCCAGTACGAAGTGTTCCGTCTGCTCTCGCTGGCCTACGAACAGAAAGGATTCCTGCGCCAGGCGCTGGACAGCTACAAGCGCTTCCACCGACTGGGTGAGGAGGTGCGCCAGCAGGAGATAGCCCAGGAGCAGGCCGCCATCCGCGACAACTATGTCCACGTCGAACGGGTGCAGCACATCAAGGAGCTGGAGCAGCAGCTAAGCCAGAGTCAGCACCAGCAGGAGCGCTATCTCTGGTCGAGCATCACCACCAGCCTGCTGCTCGCCCTTTTTATCTATCTCTTCTTTACCCTCTGGCTCAAGCTGCGCACCGCCCGTCTGCAGGCCAAGCGCACCGGTGAAGCCCTGCTAATCGAGCCCCGCTCGGGACTGGCCAATTGGCAGCGCCTGATGAACCGCTGGCCGCGGGAGATGGCCAAACGCCAGCTTAAATCGGAGCGCTGGTATCTGAGCGAAGAGCCCACCAGCGAATTTGACGACAAGCTGCACTATCTGCTGTTCCGGGTTCCCTTCCTGCTCAATGTGCGGGAGCAGCACGGCTATCAGGTCAGCAGCGAGATTGAACAGGCCTTTGGCGCCTATATCGAGACCCTGACTCCGCAGGATGGCCGCATCTACGATTTACGCGAAGGGCACCTGCTCTATGTGGTACCGCAGCGGCATGTGGCCAATCTGCATCAGCTGGCCGGCGATCTGCTGATTGCCATCGCCGCCTTCCCCTGCGACTACCCCATCGATCGCCGGGTAAGCCTTGGCATCGTCAGCCACCCCTTCCTGCCGAAGGCGGCGACCGCACTCGATCACCACGGCCTGTTTGACCTCTGTTATCTCGCCCTGTCGGGAGCCATTCAGCTCAGTGAAAAACACCAGCAAAACGTCTGGCTGGAGCTCGCCGCCATCGATTGCCAACAGGCAGCATTTTTTAATGGGGATGTGTGGCAATGCGCCCTGATGGCAATTGACAAGGGACTGGTAAAAGTCAATTCTTCTCATGAAAAGCAATGGGTTAATTGGCACCAGCTTGCAAGGAAGCAAGACACCGGCCCACAACCGTAAAATAGATAACAGACGAGGCTCGATCACGGGTTCGGTCACTGTTGCTATCTGACACGAAAAACAATAATGACAACAGGGCGACCTGATAATGAATGACATCGCTGCCGTAGCAGGACAATTGGCAAGGCTAAGGGAATCCCTTCAGCAGAAACAGCTGGAGCTCGACGGAGTACTCTCATTCTCCGATGCCGAGCGTGCCCGCGGCATTCAGTTTATCAACAAGCTGATGCTCTCCTGCCGTGGCTTCGACCGTGAGCTGGACAACCGCTTCGCCAAACTCAAGCAGAAACTGGATAATAATCCCGCTTTCACCGCCCTTGACGCCGATCTGCTAGCGATCGAAAAACTGTTGCAGCAGCACAGCAATGCCATCGAAGAGTCGATGACCCTGACCCAGGCCGCCATCGATCTGGGCTCCAGGCAGCTCAAGACCATCAAAGGCTTTCCGGAAGAGACCCGCAAATCCCTCAAGGAGTTTTTGGCCAGTCCCGCCGGTTACGGCATTGCCGACCATCAGAAGAAGGTGATCCGGCTGCTGGAGTTCTACCAGCAGGCCATCAAGATCCAGCTGCTGCCAAGCCAACCCCTGCAGGTCAATCCGGAGCAACCCGCAGCCGAGAGCGAGCACAACCCAAACGAAACCCAGACAGAAAATGATGCCTTCGATCTCAAGGAGCATGTCCGTCTGGCCGACGAGTTGCAGCGTCTCATCACCGAGCTCGATTTTGCCGGTTCCATCGGCGAGAGCCTGAGTGACATTCGCCGCCAGCTGCTGATCGGGATCAACCCCGCTCTGCTGGCCGAAACCAGCCTGCAGGTGATCGAACTCATCATCGAGGGCACCCGTGAGGAGCGCAAAGCTTCCCGCGCCTTCCTGAGCACCCTCAACGAAAGCCTTTCCGCCGTTCACGTCGGTTTTACCGAGTCGCTGGATGAAGGGCGCGCCCTGCACAACGAGACCAAAGAGACGCGCGAGGCGCTGGTAAATGAATTGCAGGCCATCGATCAGACGTTGGCCAGCCACCACACCCTCGATGCGCTTAAAGAGGCGATTTCCGGCCATATGGGCGCCATCAACCAGCTGTTGCAGGAGCGCGAAAACACGGCGGCAAGAGAGCGCCATCTGCTCACCCGCCTCTCCACCATGGAGTCAAAGCTCAGGTTGATGAAGGAGGAGACCGCCGAGTACAAGAAGAGGCTCACAATCCAGAAGCACAAGCTGTTCCTCGACAGCCTGACCCAGGTGCACAACCGGGCCGCCCTCGACGAACGGCTGGAGCAGGAGTACAAACGTTGGCTGCGCTATCGCACGCCACTCTGCATGGCCATTATCGATATCGACCACTTCAAGAACATCAATGACAACTACGGTCATATGGCGGGCGACAAGGCGCTGAAAGTGGTTGCCAAGGCACTGCAAAGCGCACTGCGTGACACCGACTTCATCGCCCGTTTCGGCGGCGAGGAGTTTGTGGTGCTGCTGCCCAACATCAATCCGGACAAGTTCCAGAAGCCCCTTGAAACATTGCGCCAGACCATCAAGAGCATCCCGTTCCGCTTTCGGGATGCCAAGGTGGAGATCACCATCTCCATCGGTGCCACCCTGTTCAAGGAGGGGGACAACCCGTCCGATGTGTTCGAGCGGGCGGACAAGGCGCTATACCACTCCAAGCATACCGGTCGGGATCAAGTGACTCTGGCCTGACTAGCGGTCAAAAAAACAGCGAACAGTCGTCCCCCCTATTTCCCTCCCCCCTCTGTTACCACTACTATCGAAGTCAGGGGATGCAAGAAGGCATCCCCTTTTCTCCCCAGGGAAAAGCACAACGATAACAAGATGAGTAAAGGGGAACCCTATGATTACGCATATAAATCCGGTCGGCAGCATGGATTTGCTGTCACAGCTTGAGGTCGATCGCCTCAAGCAGACAGCCTCCAGCGATATCTATCAGCTGTTTCGCAACTGTTCGCTGGCGGTGCTCAACTCTGGCAGCCACACCGATAGCTCCAAAGAGATACTTGAGCGTTTCAAGTCGTTTGATATTCACGTGATCCGGCGCGAGCGCGGGGTCAAACTCGAGCTGTTCAACGCACCGGAACACGCCTTCGTCGATGGCGAGATCATTCGCGGCATTCAGGAGCACCTCTTCTCGGTGCTGCGCGACATCCTTTATGTCTCCAACCAGCTCGAATCGAACCGTCAGGTCAATCTGACCAATTCGACCCATATCTCCAATGTTGTCTTTGCCATCCTGCGCAATGCCAAGGTGATCCAGCCCGGCGCCGATCCCAACCTGATCGTCTGCTGGGGTGGCCACTCCATCAACGAGATCGAATACCAGTACACCCGGGCGGTCGGCAACGAGCTGGGTCTGCGCGAGCTCAACATCTGTACCGGCTGTGGCCCGGGCGCCATGGAAGGCCCGATGAAGGGTGCTGCTGTTGGCCACGCCAAGCAGCGGGTACGCAACGGCCGTTATATCGGCCTGACCGAACCCTCCATCATTGCGGCCGAGCCACCCAACCCCATCGTCAACGAGCTGGTGATCCTGCCAGATATCGAGAAGCGACTGGAAGCCTTCGTACGCCTCGGCCACGGCATCATCATCTTCCCGGGCGGGGTAGGTACGGCAGAAGAGCTGCTCTATCTGCTCGGCATCATGATGAACCCGGCCAACGAACGCCAGCCGATGCCCATCATCCTGACCGGCCCGAAAGAGAGTGCGGACTACTTCCGTGCCATCGACGACTTCGTCAAGGCGACCCTCGGCGAACCGGCTACCCGCCTCTACCGGATCATCGTCGGCGATGCACCGGAAGTGGCGCGGGTGATGAAAGAGGCGATGCCGAAAATTCGCGAATATCGCAAATCGGTCGGCGATGCCTACTCCTTCAACTGGTCGCTCAAGATTGAGCCGGAGTTCCAGCTCCCCTTCGAGCCGGATCACGCCAACATGGCCAGTCTGGATCTGCACCGCAACCAGCCGCCCCAGCTGTTGGCAGCCAACCTGCGTCGTGCCTTCTCCGGCATCGTCGCGGGCAACGTGAAAGAGGGCGGCATTCGCGCCATCGAGAAGAAAGGCCCTTTCAAGCTGCACGGCGACAAGGAGCTGATGCACCTGATGGACAAGCTGCTGGAGAGCTTCGTCAAGCAGCAGCGGATGAAGCTGCCGGGCAGTCAGTATGTGCCTTGCTACGAAATCGTACGCTGACGGGTACAGCAGGTAAATCGAGGGGCGCAATGCGCCCCTCTCTTTTGCCACTAGCTGCCAACGGCCATCAATCCCCCATCAGGCTCGCGGGTTTGTTACAATGGGGCGTTCCGACTGCCAAGAGTGCCCCATGTCAAATCCAAGGCCACACCTGCTTATCATCGATGCCCTCAACCTCATCCGCCGTCTGCATGCGGTGCAATCACAGCAGGCGCTGACTCCTGCCCAGGCGCTGGTCGCTACCCGCGCCAACCTCGTCAATACCTGCCGCAAGTTGCTGGCCAATAGCGAACCAACCCATGTCATCGCGGTTTTCGACGGGGAGGTGCATAGCTGGCGCAAGGAGATCTATCCGGCCTACAAGGAGGGACGCACACCCATGCCACCGGAGCTGTGCGAAGGGCTGGGTACACTGCAGGATGCCTTCTGGGAGTGCGGCATCGACGCCCTGCTTTCAGAAACCGACGAGGCCGACGATCTCATCGCCACCCTGGCCTGTGGCATTGCCCAACACGGGGCAAGGGCTACCATCATCTCCACCGACAAGGGGTTCTGCCAACTTATCTGCCCGCAGATCCAGATCCGCGACTACTTCAACAAGCGCTGGCTGGATGCCGCCTTTGTCGAGCAGCAATACGGGGTTGCGCCAACACAACTGGTCGATTTCTGGGCGCTGACCGGTATCGGGGGCTCCAACATCAAGGGCGTTCCGGGAATCGGCCCCAAGACCGCAACCCAGCTGCTGCAGCAATATGGCGATCTGGCCGCCATGCTAGCTGCCAGCGAGCAGGAAGAGGCAGCGAAAGCGCTGCTCAAGCTGCGTCAGCACAGGGAAGAGGCACTGCTAGCCCAACGATTGGTGCGGTTGCAACAGGATATTCCGCTGGGATTCAACCTGCGGGACATCCGTTACCCGCCCCAGCCCGAATAACGCCCGAACAAAAATGCAGGCAAGGGCGCGAACCATGACGAGACTCACCCTCGTCGTTGATGAAAATGAGTAGAATGTAAAGGAATGTGGTTGGATTGCTAAGTAAATGATATAAAGCAGCCCCATCCTCCCCTATACCCTGGAAGTGGAACCCTCTCATGTCCAAAAGAACAATTACCGTTATCCCGGGCGACGGCATTGGCCCCAGCATCATCGAATCAGCCATCCAGATCCTGACCCACGCAGGCTGTGATTTCGAATATGAGTATGCAGATGCGGGTCTGGTTGCCCTTGAAAAGCATGGCGAACTGCTGCCACAGGCGACGCTGGATCTGATCGAGAAGAACAAGGTCACCCTGAAAGGGCCGCTCACCACTCCGGTTGGCGGCGGTTTTACCTCCATCAACGTCTCCCTGCGCAAGAAATTCAACCTCTACGCCAACGTGCGTCCGGTCATCTCCTTCAAAGGCACCAAAAGCCGTTACGAAAATATCGACATCATCACGGTGCGCGAAAATACCGAAGGGATGTATTCGGGCGCTGGCCAGAAACGCAGCGATGACAACAAGAGCGCCGAGGCGATGAGCATCATCACCCGCGAGGGGGCCGAGCGCATCGTCAAATTCGCCTTCGAGCTGGCCCGTCAGGAAGGGCGCAAGAAGGTCACCATCATCCACAAGGCCAACATCCTCAAGTCAACCTCCGGCCTGTTCCTCGAAGTGGCTCGTGAAATCGCCAGCCACTACCCGGATATTCAAAGCGAAGAGATGATCGTCGATGCCGCCTGCATGAATCTGGTGATGTATCCGGAGCGCTTCGATGTGATGGTCACCACCAACCTGTTTGGCGACATTCTCTCGGACCTGTGCGCCGGTCTGGTTGGCGGTCTCGGCATGGCGCCGGGTGCCAACATCGGCGATGGCGCCGCCATCTTCGAAGCGGTGCACGGCTCGGCACCGGATATCGCAGGCAAGAATATCGCCAACCCGACCTCGGTGATCCTCGCCTCCATCCAGATGCTGGAGTACCTCGGCATGCAGGATAAAGCAGAGCGGATCCGCGAGGCGGTACGCACCACTATCGAATCCGGTGATCGGGTTACCCGGGATCTGGGTGGCAGCGCCTCCACCAGCGAATTTACTCAGGCCATCATCGATCGGTTATGAGTTAATCCATTGATATTGAAAGGGAGCTTCGGCTCCCTTTTTTATCTTCGCAATGGCCTTACCCAGCCGTCTGTTGCCGTCTATTTTCATAGGAGAGGTGACAGGGAGGGTCTCCGATGCGTACTACCGGAATGGTATTTTTGACAGGGCTGTTACTCTTGATTGACCGGGCTGCCGCATTGGAAAACAGCACCAATCCGGGGGCCATGCTCCCGCGCCAGCAGGTGCTGACCAGCCGTGAAGTGTGGCGCTCTACGCTGGATACCAACGATCTGCTCAAAGCTCCCAAACCGCTCTCGTTCGGTATCGAAGTCACCACCGATAACTACGGCAACCAGCAGATAACCTCCTATCCGCAACTCAATCTCACCCCGGAAAAGAGTGTCAGCCTCTCTTTCGAGCGCTACAAACCCAAGGTCAAGTTCAGAACCGGCACCATGAATACGGCGATAAAACTGAGGGGCAACGGAGTAAAACTGCAGCTCAATCCGGTCGACAAGAGCATTCCCCTCGAGATCGAGCTGAAGGTCACCAATGACGAATCCTCCCTGCGCGTCGATTATCGCTTCTAGCCAGAACCAGATAGCAAAAGACCGGTGAGTTTCCTCGCCGGTCTTTTTACTATCTTGGATGTGCGTCCTGTCTATCAGGCCTTGGGCTGCAGCTTGGAAACCCAGTACTTGTTGTAGACATGCACGGTGATCTCTTCACGATCGTGGTAGAGCTGCTTGGCCTGGATCACGAACGCGTTGTCGATCTCCTTGAGCATTTCACGCAATACCTCGATATTGTGCACCGATTCGGCATAACGCTTCTTCATCGGCAGCTTGAGGTTGAACATCGCCTCCTGGCAATCATTCTCCCGGAACCAGTCCGCAATCATGTGAACGACCCGCGCCGGTTTATCGACCATGTCGCACACCAGCCAGTAGGTGTTCTTCTTGCTCGGACGCCAGACAAAGCCGTCATCGCGCACATGTTTGACCTGACCGGTATCCATCAGAGATTGCGCCATCATACCGTTGTCGACCGCCGTCACCATCATGCCACGACGCACCAGCTGATAGGTCCAGCCACCCGGGCAAGCCCCCAAATCCACCGCCTTCAGGCCGGAGCAGAGACGCGTATCCCACTCTTCTCGCGGCACGAACACGTAAAACGCCTCTTCCAGCTTGAGGCTGGAGCGGCTCGGCGCATCAGCCGGGAAGCGCAGACGCGGGATCCCCATATGGAATCCGGAGTTGTTGAAGGAGTAGGAGTAACCCAGCAGCACGTGATCATTGGCCATGAAGAAGGCGTGGAACACCGGGCGGTTCGGCGTCTCCTTCTTGGTCAGGATCTCGTTGTTGCGCAGCGCCTGACGAAGCGGCACGGTGAACTTGCGGCAGAAGGCCGACAGCTCTTTCGCTTCGTTGGTGTCAGCAGTCTCGACCCGCAGATCGCCGCAAATGGTGTATTCGCGAACTGCGTCGATGATGGGGGTGATCCGATCCGCAACATCCAGATCCTTCAGATCGTGGGTCACCACCAGCATCTGACGGATAAAGATAAGCTCGCGGAATGGCAGCTTGCGAGCCAGCAGGTCTGCCTGCTCCTCGTCATACAGTTCAAATATCACATAACCACTGTCGTCCTTGACCCGGGCAAAACCGTAGCACTGCATGTTACCGGCACGCTCGGTGATCTCTGCAGCCGCCTCTTTCTCAAAACCGGGGCGGCAATAAAGCAGCAGATTATTCATTTTTTCCTCCAAGACGACAGCCAGCCCAGATAAGAGCCGCCCATCCCAACATAAAACAGAGGCCACCGGCCGGGGTAATGAGCCCCAGCCCCTTGCTGCCAAGCAGCACCATGGCGTAAATACTGCCGGAGAATCCCAGGATTCCCAGCACAAATGCGGTGCCGGCAACGGTAATCACCTTGCTGCGCACCCCGCACCAACCCAGTACCAATAGGGCCAGTGCGTGAAAAAACTGATACTGCACGGCGGTATTAAAGGCCGCCAGACGCTCGGGAGCAATGCCGGTGGCGGCCAGTCCATGGGCGCCGTAAGCCCCCAGCATGGTTGCCGTCAGCCCGAAAAAACCGGCCAGCACCAGCCAGTGTCGATGGATACTCATCCTGACTCTCCTTCTGTAATTCCCCGATGCGTCAAACCGGCACCGGCACAACACCAACGAATTGCCGTATCCGGCTGGCGGCCTGTTGCAGATTATCCTGCTCGCAAAGACCACTGCTCTTTCTCGGCTTGAAACCATGATCACCATCGGTCAGCCAGTGGACCGATACGGCGGATGAGAAAGGAAAATCGGCCAGTTCGACGCGAGAACCGAAAGTGTCGCGCTCCCCTTGCAGCAGCAGGGTCGGCGTCTTGATCTGCTTGAGAACCTCGCCCCGCCAACGGTCGGGCCGAGCCGGGGGGTGGAAAGGATACCCGAGAATGAGCAAACCTGCAGCATTCATCTCGCAATAGATCTCGTCACTGATCTCGGCCGCCATCCGCCCTCCCATCGACTTGCCAGCCAGAAACAGCCGGGGATGGGCAAATTCCCGCACCATCTCGCGCCAGTGGGCAAGCAAGACGGGTTGCCGGTCTGGCGGGCGACGCTTGCCATCCTGAGCCCGCTTGCTCATATAGGGAAAGTTGAAGCGCACCACCTCGATATCCGGCCCGGCCAGCAGACGCGACAGCTCGGCGAGAAAGGCGTGTTCCATTCCGGCGCCGGCACCATGTGCCAATAAAATGCGAACGGGGGCATCAACTGCCCCCTCACGGATCACCTCATGCATCGGCGAGTCGCGCTCTGCGGCGGGCCTCTTCCTGCTCCACCAGCTCCAGCATCCAGTCGCGGAAGGCTACGATCTTGCCCTGATCGGACTGCTGCTCCTGACAAACCAGATAGAAGGCATTTTTGCTCACCAGCACCTGCTCGAACGGACAGATGAGGCGGCCAGCCTCAATCTCGGGCTGAGCCAGCACGCTGTGGCCAAGCGCAACCCCCTGACCGTGGATCGCCGCCTGGATCACCATGGTGGAGTGGCTGAAGATGGGGCCCTGATTGACGTTGGGCGCATCGATATCGAGCTGGCGGAACCACGCCTTCCAGTCGCGGCGGGAAGTGTCGTGCAACAGGGTGTGCAAAGTCAGATCCTGCGGAGTGCGCAGTGGCTTGGGACCGGTCAGCAGCAAGGGGGAGCAGACGGGGATCAGGTATTCGGTGTGAAGCTTGTCCGAGCGCAGACCCGGCCAGTTGCCACGGCCGTAGTAGATAGCCACATCAACATCATCGGTCAGTGAGCCTTCATCCAGATCGACCGCCTTGATCCGTACATCGATGTCAGGATGGCGCTCGCTGAACTTCACCAGCCGCGGCACCAGCCACTGGATGGCAAAACTCGGCTGCAGGCTCACCGTCAGCGCCCCTTTGGCGCTGCGCGCCAGCAGCTTGTCGGTCGCTTCCGAGATGGAGGCAAAGATATCCTTGATATCGAGGAAGTAGCCCTGCCCCTCTTCCGTCAACAGCAGGGAGCGGTTCTTGCGGCGAAACAGCTTGATGCCAAGATACTCCTCCAGCGCCTTGATTTGATGACTGATGGCAGCCTGGGTAACGAACAGCTCTTCCGCAGCCCGGGTAAAGCTTAAGTGACGAGCCGCAGCTTCGAACGCCTTGAGAGCATTGAGCGGGGGTAAACGACGAGACATGACACCAGCCGACGATGAGTTTTTCTAATGGGGCGCATTATAATTTGTCGGTTGCGGGTCGACCAGTGAATAAACATAATTCGCCCAGCAATCAGTCGCCATATGGCTCACATTTTCTACTACATGTTGGCTTGCATGGGTTTTTCGTGAGTCGTTCGACTGTGATTGTGGTGTTGTGTTTCTTCCTCTGCGGGAAGAGGGGTTTAAATCTTATCGATTTGACCCAGTCTGTCATCTGAATGTGTTTGGCGCCTCCTGTCGGATGGCGCCTTTTTTCATTCCCCTACACCTTGAACTGACCCACCAGCTGCTGCTGCTTGTCGGCCAGCGCCGACAATTCGCGACCGTTTTCGGCGGAAGTCGCCGCCTCGGCGCGGATGGTGTGGCTCACATCGCGAATGTTGCTGACGTTGCGGTTGATCTCGTCTGCTACCCTGCTCTGCTCCTGCGCCGCCCGTGCTATCTGCTCGTTCATCTGGTGGATGGTGGAGACCGACTGGATGATCTGCTCCAGCACCCGCACCGAGAGATCGACCTTGCCAAGGGTCTGGTCAGCCTGACCATGACCATCGTGGATCGCCTTGACCACGGCCCCGGTGCCGGACTGCAACTCGCTGATCAATTTCTGGATCTCGACAATCGCATTCTGGGTTCGTCCCGCCAGATTGCGCACCTCGTCAGCCACCACGGCAAAACCACGACCCTGTTCACCAGCTCGCGCAGCCTCGATGGCCGCATTGAGCGCCAGCAGGTTGGTCTGCTCCGCAATCCCCTGGATCACGGTGAGAATATCATTGATGTTGTCACTGTTGGCGGAGAGCCGTTCAACCACCGGCAGGGCATTGTTGATGATGGCCATCAGCTTGCGCATTGCCTCCTGGGTATCGGCCACCACATATTTGCCCTCTTGGGCAGCCGCGTCGGTTTCATTGGCCGCAGCCACCGCCGAGGAAGCGTTGCCGGAAACCTGCAGAGCCGTTGCGCTGAGCTCTTCAAAGGCAGTAGCGACCAGATCGACCTCCTGATACTGGGTCTGCATGCCGCTGCTGGTGCGCTCGGCAACGTGAGCCGCCTGCTCAGCACTGGTACGCGTTCCTTCTACCGTGGCGATGACCTGACTGATGGTCGATTGCAGCTTGTTGAGGAAGCTGTTGAACCACTTGGCCAGCTCGCCAATCTCGTCCTGACGATGGATTTCGATGCGCTGGGTCAAGTCCCCTTCACCAGTGGCAATATCCTTGAGTCGGGCAACCACGGCACGGATGGGGGCAACGATTTGACGGGCCATCAGCCAGATAAAGCTCAAGGCCAGCAAGGAGATAAGCGCGCCAATCCCGAGCTGGGTGGCGACGCTGCGGCTCGATTCACTGGCGAGATCCTCTTGCAGCTGCTGGGCCGATGCGAGCACCACGGCTCGGGGCAATTCGATATAGATGCCCCACTTGCGATCGGTACCACGCATGGTCACGGGGACAAAGGTTTGCAGTATGGAGCCGTCGCTACTCCAGCGGCTCAGCTCCTGCCCTTGATTGAGCCACCCTTTCAGGTCAGCAGCCAGCCCCTGATACTTCTGATCCAGCGCTCGCCCCAGCGTGACATCGAATTGATCAGCACCTGCCACGCGCCCTTCATGACTGACCAGCAAGATCCTGCCTTTACCGTCATAGAGCTCCTTGTCCATGGTGGAAACCAGATTCTGCAATGCAGTCAAAGAGATATCGACGCCAACCATCCCCAGCAAGTTGCCGTTATCCAGCAAAGGGGTGGTCACCGACGTGATCAGAACCTTTTTATCGCCGACGTCATCCAGATATGGTTCAAGCAGGCAGAGCGCCTTGGTGCGAATGCTGCAACGATACCACTCGTTTTCAACGCCGCCAGATGCGGTCGGTGTTTCGTCAGCCAGCACATCCTCGTTTTGCACTTCAGGCACCAGCTTGCCGTTGTCATAGGCCCAATAGGTTGAGAAACGCCCTTTGTCATTGGAGCCAATCTCGCTGGAGCCCTGATAGTTGCTGTCCTCTCCGTCCAGCTGATCGGGTTCAAACACAGCGTAAACGCCGAGCAGATTGGTGGAAGAGGCTGCGGCATCGTGCAGCTGCTGGTTGATAGCGCCACGTAGCGCCTCGGAGTGAACAAAGTTGTCGGCCGCATTCTTGCGCTGGAACAGCACATTTTCAGCAAGCAGAGTAGCCCGGAAATAGGCCTCGTCCAGATAACTGGTCACCTTGGCAGCCTGCTCCGCTCCCATCGCTTTCATCCAGTTTTCTGCCGATTGCTGCGCCTCGTGCATTGTTGCTTGTCGCACTTGCGCCTGCATCTTGTTGGCATTGTAAAGAGATGAAGCAACCAGAGCGGCTGCGGTAACCAACAAACAACAACCGGCAATCAGGGTGATCCGACCCTGGACAGAAAGAGCACTCATGCCAATATTCCTAACGTCATAGCGATATGGATAGTTTATCGACTTTATAAACAAAAACTTAACTATCTCAGAGCAAATCCAGCGATAGTTGGTTAACTTCTCCCTCTTTCGGCAAACCCACCACCAACCCCAGTAGACGTACCGGACGCCCTTGCGCCCGCAGCAACCCCTCTTTCAATAAGGGTATGAACAACTCGGCCTGATATCCTCCCTGACTGCGATAAACTGTTGTCTGGTGAAAATCGGCAAATTTGAGCTTGATCCCCTGCCCCATAAGCTGTTCTGCCGGGCAGACCTGCTGGAAGCGGCGCTCCAGCTCGGGTAACAGTCGATTTAGCACCTCCGTGCAGGCCAATTCATCACAGAGATCGCTTGCCAATGTGGTTTCCACGCCCACCGTCTTGCGAACCCGCAGTGCCTGTACCGGCTCTTCATCCAGACCCCAGATGCGGCTCGTCAACATCTCTCCCAGCTTGCCAAACCGGCTTTGCAACTCTTCAGGCGCCAGAGCGCGGGCATCTTCACAAGTGAACAGACCTTGCGCCTCCAGCCTTTCTGCCGTCTTGCGCCCGACGCCGGGCAACTTGCCAAGAGGAAGCAGGCAGGTAAACGCCTCCACCTCGTCAGGGCGGATAATGAACAGACCATCCGGTTTGCGCTGCTCCGAGGCGAGCTTGGCCAGAAACTTGTTTGGCGCGACCCCAGCCGACGCGGTCAGCCCCAGTTCGGTGACGATGGCATGCCGGATCTCCCTGGCCATCAGGGTGGCACTACCGCAGCAGCAACGACTGTGAGTGACATCGAGATAAGCCTCATCCAGCGACAAGGGCTCCACCTGATCGGTATAGCGATGAAAAATGGCTCTTAACTGACGGGAAATATCCTTGTAGAGCGCCATCCTTCCCGGCAACAGCACCAGCGGCGGACAGAGCTTTTTCGCCAGCGCGGTGGGCATGGCCGAGCGCACACCAAAGCGACGGGCAACATAATTGCAGGTCGAAATGACGCCACGCCGCTCGGACGCCCCCCCTATCGCCAGCAGTACTTCCCGCAATGCGGGGTTATCCCGCATCTCCACCGCAGCAAAAAAGCAGTCCATGTCGATATGGATGATTTTGCGCATACCACTGTATAAATAAACAGACATCACATCATATTACTGCAAGCCCGGGAGGAGCTCTATCTCAATCAATGGCTGCGTTCCTGTTAGACTCCAAAGAGACCTCATCAATCACTGCAACAAGGAGTGTTGGCAATGAAATACCTCTGGTTGGGACTCTGTCTGCTGCCACTCGCCGGGATCGGCAAAAACAATCCGACCGCCGAGTGCCGTTGGCTCTACGATCGCATCGCGGCACTGGAACAAGCCATCAAGAAGGGGGACAAGCTGGGCACGCAGGAAGAGCTCTCCCGCTGGCGCACCGAGTTCAAAGAGAAACAGTGCAAAGAGTACGACTACTGACCCGGGGTATCGTTCGTGCATAGAAGAACGGGCCCCTGCCGATATGGCAGGGGCCCGTTGTCAGACAAGATGAGAGCGCAGCTAAAGGCTCATGAAGCAGATAACCCTTGGCTAAGGCAACACCATGGGCGCTGCAACCGCCGCAGCCAGCTCATCACTACGCAGCACCCGCACCAGTTCGAGGGCAAACTCGATGGCGCTTCCCGGCCCCTGACTGGTGATCAGGCGATGCGCCTCATCCCTCACGACCCGGGCAGTAGAGAGCTGCGTTGCCGGTAACCGAGCCTGAAAAGCGGGGTGACAGGTCACGCAAGCCTCATCCAGCAAGCCATGGTGGTGCAGCACGACGGCAGGAGCCGCGCAGATGGCAGCTCGCCAGCGCCCCGCGCTTGCCTGCGCTCTGAGCAGCTCGATAGCAAGCGGGGTATCGCGGATCACTTCGCTGCCAGGCAGGCCACCCGGCACCACGATAGCCTCGAAATCACGAGGAGCCAGCTCATCGATATGGCAGTCGGCCACCAGCTGTACCCCGCGCGATGCCTTGATCTGGCGCTTGCCAAACGGGCAACAAGAGGCCAACACCACCTCCAGCTGGGCACGCACCAAGGTATCGACAATCGCCACCGTCTCGATCTCTTCCGATCCCGGCGCAACCAGAACCAGTACGCTCATCTTTGCCTCCTTGCTGTTGACCTCGTCAGAGTCAGGTTGTCTGACTCTTCTCTTTGACCGCCTGATAGAGTCCCTGATTGACCGGGACCGCGATGCCATGCTCGGCCGCTTTGGCCAGCAGGAATCCGGTGATCGCTTCAATCTCGGTCTCTCGACCCAGTTCCATATCCTGACACATGGAGGAGTAGTTGTCGGCGGTCAGCTCGACCACTGTCATCACCCGGCGCAGCAACTCTTCAGCGGTCGTGGCAATGCCTTGCGCACTCATCACATCGGCCACCTCGACGCAGACCTGCTGCAGTGCATCGGCAAAACGGGGGCCTGCCAGCTCGCCATTTTTCAGCTTGTGCAACGCAGTCAGCGGATTGATAGCGCAGTTGATGGCCAGCTTTTGCCACTGACGCTGCAAAATCTGCTCATCCCAACCGGCCTGACCGAGCGCCAGTGCCAGTTCGTCAGCCAGAGCGGCATGTGCCCTGGCGGCCTCATTGACCGGCCCGAGCCAGGTTTCGCCCTTGCCGGTATGGCGAAACACGAAGTGGCCCAACTGCATGGCACCATGGCTGGTCACCCCGGCAATAACCGGATTGTGGGGGAACATGGCAACAACCTGCTCGGCAATCCCCATGCCGTTGTGCAGCAGTATGATGGGCACTTCGGCATCCAGCTTGCCAACCAGCGGCGCCAGTGCGGCCACCACCTGACTGGCTTTGGTCATCACCAGCAGACGCTTGATCTTGCCCGGCTTACTGGCGAAACCACGTTCGATATTGAGCAGCTGAACGTGCCCTTCCAGCGAGGTGAAATCAAACCCCGGATGCAGGGTGGATTGATGATGCTCGCGCAACAATACTCGGGTTGACTGACCGCTTTGGGTCAACAGGGAGGCAAAAACGCCGCCGAGAGCACCGCAACCCAATATGGACCATTGAGTGGTGGCAGGCTGTCGGGAATTCTTTAATCCGCTTGGCATGGTGTGACTCTGTCAGGGTAAGGGTTGCAATCCTCTCAACCTGTTACCGGGGATAAGTGAAGCTGTCGCTGGCGGACACTATCGGGTCCATCCATCCTGTGCGCACAGGATTCTAGCAGAGCAGCCCCATCAAAATCAGCAAATTTGCCTTATTTCTGGTAGATTTGGCCCCCGATAATGCAACATGAGGAGCCCGGCTATGCCGTCATTCGATATTGTCTCTGAAGTCAAAATGAACGAGGTGTTGAACGCCGTCGACAACGCCAATCGTGAACTGGCCACCCGTTTCGATTTTCGTGGGGTAGAAGCCAGCTTCGAGTTGAACAAGGAAGAGGTCAAGCTGGAGGCGGATGCCGATTTCCAGCTCAAGCAGATGGTTGAAATCCTGCGTGGCGCCCTGCTCAAGCGCAATATCGAAAACAGCTCGATGGACGTGGGCGATTCCGTTCACTCCGGTAAGCGTTTCCACCTGACCGTAAAGTTCAAGCAGGGGATCGACAAGGAAGTGGCCAAGAAGCTGGTCAAACTGATCAAAGATTCCAAGATCAAGGTGCAGGCTGCCATCCAAGGTGATGAAGTACGTGTCACCGGCAAGAAGCGTGACGATCTGCAAGAGACCATGGCACTGGTTCGTGGCGCCGAGCTGGGTCAGCCGATGCAGTTCCAGAATTTCCGCGACTAAATAATGCTGTTGCGTGGCGCCGCTACCGAGCACGTCACGCAATAAGCGCGAAAATAAAAAACCGGAGCCAAGGCTCCGGTTTTTTTGTACCTCAAGTTTGATTAGAACTTGTAGGTAACGTCGAAGTAGTGGCTGAAGCCAGAGCTCTTCCACGGAGTACCGTCGAATGCAGTGGAGCCATCTTTGTTGCCATAGGCATCCATGAAGTACTTCAGGCCGTAACCGACAGCGAAGCGGTCAGAGTGCCAGTAGATACCGTGGAAGGTAGCCAGGTTGTCAGTGGTACGATCGGCACGGTTATAGGTATCCAGATCGAACTGATAGTCCAGGTAACCTTGGTAGGAGACGAAGCTGCCGTTACCGAAGGTGTAGAAAGGTTTGAACCAGTTCATGGAGAACTGATAACCGTTCCAGGAATTCTCTTCTTGTCTGAAGAACTGGTTCTCGTTGGAGTAACGAGCGTACAGGTTCATGCCAACCTTGCCGAACCAAGGAACCATGACATCAGCGCCCAGACCGATCTGGTTTTCCATCTGACCGTCAGCGATGTTGTTCAGGTTGGCAATGTAGAGTTCTTGCACCGGGCCAAAGGAGAGGTCTTTGCCAGTCAGGGCATCCAGAGACAGACGCGGAGCAAACTTCATGAACAGGTTCTGGCCGCCATGCTTGTCGCTATGCTTGTTGTCGAGGATGTCGAAAATATCGACATAACCATACAGATCAAACATGCCGGAACGACCACCAAATTCCATTTCCAGATAGGTGTCGTTGTAATCTTTCTGGCCAGCAGTAAACGGACGCTGGTCGATGGTGTGCATTACGTTGAACTGCATCCACTTGAAGTCGTTCTTGTGGATGTCACCGCTGTAGTCAGCAGCGAAGGCCGGAGTGGCAGCAGCAGCCATCAGGCCGGCAGCGATCAGAGTCTTGGTAAATTTGGCCATTTTATTGGTCTCTTGTGCGTTAGTTGAGGTTTTCCGTAGCCTGCCCACAAGGAGCGAGAGGAATTCTAATCAAATAAAATAGGGGGAGAAACAACTTCTCGGGAACTTTATCCGGAAGTGTGAATCTAATCACCCCCGATTCTACGCAAACGCTTGCTATTTGTCAGCCGCTGAGAGCAACGCACTCCCCTTTCTGGCTACCAGCACAATCAACAACAACACAGGCAAGCCCAATAAACTGGTTCCGACAAAGAAGGCACTGTAGCCAATCTGCTCCACAATTTGCCCGGAAAAACCGGCCAGCAGTTTGGGCAACAACAACATTACGGAGCTGAACAGGGCGTACTGGGTCGCCGAAAAGGCGACATTGGTAAGGCTCGAGAGATAGGTGACAAAGGCAGCGGTCGCGATACCGGCGCTGAGGTTGTCGAGGGAAATGATCAGCGTCAGCAGCTCCAGATTGTGGCCCACCTGATGGAGCAGAGCGAACAGCAGGTTGGTACTGGCAGTGAGCAGCGCGCCAAGAAACAAAATGCGCAAGGTGCCAAACCGCATCACCAGCACGCCACCCACGGCTGCCCCCACCAGCGTCATGATCACCCCGAACACCTTGGTTATGGTGGCCACTTCTGTCTTGCTGAACTGCATGTCCACATAGAAGCTGTTGGACATCACCCCCATCACCACATCGGCAACCCGATAACAGGCGATAAGCGCCAGGATCAGCATTGCCGAGTGACCATAGCGACGGAAGAAGTCGGCAAAGGGGCTCCAGACCGCCTCATAACCCCAGGCACCGGCACTGGCCAGCGGTGCAGGCCAGCCACGGGCCAGTAACAGCGCCTTGCGCTCCCCCTGCTGCTGGCTCTGTCCCGCCAGATCGATTTCCGGTTCATGACACAAGAGGGTGGTAATAACCCCGAGTGACATCAGCGCAGCCATCAGCAGATAGGTCACCTGCCAGCCGTGATAGTCATACCCGCTGTTGCTGCCAAACCAGGCCGCCAGAGCCAGTGCGCCGGCACCGGCGATGATCATCGCCAAGCGGTAGCCGGTCATATAGGAGGCCGCCATCGCAGCCTGCAGCCGCTCTGGTGCCGACTCGATGCGATAGGCGTCGATCACGATATCCTGCGTCGCTGAAGCAAACGCCACCAGCAGGGCGAACAACGCCAGCTGGGTCAAACCACTCTTGGGATCACAAAACGCCATACCGGCCAACGCCCCGGCGATCAGCAGCTGGGAGAAGAGCATCCAGCTGCGGCGACGCCCCAGCAGGGTAGAGAGCAGTGGCAGCGGCATGCGATCCACCAGTGGCGACCACAGCCACTTGAAGCCATAGGCCAGTGCAACCCAGCTCATGTAACCGATATCGGTCAGGCTGACATCCGCTTCCCGCAGCCAGTAAGAGAGGGTGCCAAAAACCAGCAACAGGGGCAGACCCGATGAGAAGCCCATGGCAAAGAGGATCAGCACTCTGGGTTCGAGATAAACGGCGAGGGATTCTCGCCAGCTCGGCTTGCGGATCATGTTGAACTACCTGACGAATCTGGGAAAAGTGCGCCATTCTGGCAGGTTGAAGCCCGATAGCCAAGGCAGGGAGATAGATGAACAAAAGGCTCACCCCGAACGGGATGAGCCTTTAAAAGAATTTCCAGACCAGCCAAAGAGAGCGCGGCAGGGAAAACTGGCACCTACTTCTTGGCTTTCTTCTCTACCGGGGGTTCAGCCAGCAACACCACCTTCTTCAGGATGATGGGACTGGTCGGCACATCATTGGCACGCAGAATGGGGCTGTAGCCAGTCTGTACCTGCGCCAGCTTGTCGAGCACTTCCATCCCCTGCACGACCTGACCAAATACCGTGTAACCGGCACCGCCATCGGCGTTGAGGTTGTTGTTGTCGACCAGATTGAAATAGAACTGACGCGTGGCGCTATCGACCGCCTGGGTACGGGCCATGGCGATGGTGCCGCGCTTGTTAGGCAGGCCGCCACGGGATTCGTTGACTACCGGTTCATAGGTCGGCAGCTGCTGGAACTGCTGGTTGTAACCGCCGCCCTGCACCACGAAATCCTGGATCACCCGGTGGAAGATGCTGCCGTCATAGCTGCCATCCGCCACGTAGCGCAGGAAGTTCTTTACCGTCTGCGGTGCCTGTTTGGATGCCAGCTCCACCACGATATTGCCGTGGTTGGTCTCCAGTTTCACTTTCGGGCCAGCAAACGCCAACGGGGCGATCAGCATGGCCAGCAACCAGAGTTTTTTCATCTTTACACCCCTGTGGTCGCAGGCTGGCCTTTCAGATAACCACGCAGCGCCTCGTCGGCCATGATCTGCTGCAGTGCGCTACCCAGTTGCAGGTTGAGGGTGGATTCCAGATCCGCCATACTCGGCTCGCTCGGGCTCTCCTTGCTGGAGGACATGTTGAACTGCTTGGTCAGACGGTTGCCCTGAAAATCGGCGATCACCTGCAGGCTGACACGGGACTTGGTGACATAGGTAAAGGTCTTCTCTTCCACATTGACCGCGGCGTTGGAGATGACCAGGGTCAGGTTGGTGGTACCGCTGTTGCCCACTTCCAGCCCCTGACTGCGCAGCCCTTCCGCCAGCCGTTCGGCCATCAGCAGGTTGAGCGGGCGTTCGCTGTTGACCAGCACCGGCGCTTTCTCCTTGTACTTGATGGAGAAGACATAGGCGGCTTCACGCTTGTCCACCCCTTCCATGGTGATGCGGTTACCGGAGTAGACTTGCTGGTTGGCGGGGATCACCTGCGGGTTGAGCATCGCCGTCTCCGGCCAGTGAGTGGCACACCCGCCCAGCATCAGGGCGGCCAGCAGCAAGAGTGACTTTTTCATCATGGGTTTCCTTTAGCGTTTGATGGCTTTCAAAATAACGAATTTGCTGTTCGACGCAACGACTTGTGCGTTGGCAAACAGACGCTTGAGCTTGTTGTGATAGTCCAGATGACGGTTGCCTACTATCCAGAGTTCGCCCCCCCGAGGCAACACCCGGTGCGCATCGCAGAACATCTGCCAGGCGATATGATCGGTGATTGCCTGCAATTGATGGAAGGGAGGATTGCAGAGGATCCGATCCGCCGAACCGGCCGCGATGCCGTCGAGACAGTTGTTGACCATAAAGCGGGCGCGCGGCAGCGCATCGGCCAGATTGTGCTCGATGTTGAGCCGGGCCGAGGCAACCGCCATGTAGGACTCATCGATAAAGGTCACCTCCACCTCAGGATCCCGCGCCAGCAGCGAGAGTCCCAGCACGCCGTTGCCGCAACCGAGATCGATCACCTGACGTGCGCTGTGGATGGGCAAGTTGTCCAGCATAAAGCGGGCACCGATATCGAGACTGGTGCGCGAAAAGACGTTGGCGTGGTTGTGGATGAGCATGTCGGTGCCCTCCAGCGGCCAAACGGTCGGAAAGGGGTTGGCCAGCGCCGGCAGGTCAGCCTGCGGCTCGCAGTGGATAAGGCGCGCTTTTTTCCAGGCCAGCGAAGTACGAGTCGGCCCCAGATACTTTTCGAACAGCTTGAGGGTCGAGGTATGAATATCCTTCGCCTTGCCAGCTGCGATGACGCGGGTCGCCGGTGTCACCACCTCCCGCAGCGCCAGCAGTTGCTGCTCCAGCAGCGCCTGATATTTGGAAACCTTGATTACCACCAGCGCGGGGGCTACCGGCAGCGGCGCCAGCGCATCCTGCAGGGTGATCCCGCCAGCATCCAGTCCGTTCTCGGCCAAATTGGCCAGGATCCCGCGCTCGCTGATGTAGGAGTCGGTCACGCTGCAGGGAGCATGGCCATGCAGAAAAGCAGTCAGCGCTCCGAAGCTGTCATTCATGATGATGACGGGGCCTGTCTGCTCGAGCGGCGCCTCCGCCAGCGTATTGATCAGATACTCGTCTGCCGCATCCCATGCTTGCAGGGTCTCCTGGCTCAGGCGCGGATAACGGTAGAGCGTGAGCTGGCAATGGGGCGTCTCGAGAAGGGTTTGCATAGGATGGGTCCAACCTCGGCTTGATTCGGATAACAGGCGCCTGGGACGACGCAAAGTGGCGCTATTCTAGCGAGGAGCAGGAATTTCACCAGTTGCATGCGCGTCAGAGCGCGCTGCTGATGGATGATTTCCCTCGCAAGGGGGGTTATTCAGCCCCGCAACTGCCGATAGAATGGCCCGACATTCACGTTTCGGAAACAACACAGATGACCATGCAACAACTGATCGAAGCCAAGCTGACCGCAGCCCTCTCCCCCAGCCTGCTGGAAGTGATCAACGAAAGCCACATGCATCGGGTTGAACCGGGCTCGGAGAGCCACTTCAAGGTCATCATCGTCAGTGAACAATTTGCCGGAGAGCGCCTGCTTGCCCGCCATCGCCAGGTCAACGCCATTCTGGCCGACGAGCTGGCAGGCCCGGTTCATGCGCTGGCGCTGCACACCTACACAGGCAGCGAGTGGCAAGAGAAGGGCAATGCCCCGCGTACCCCGAGCTGTGTGGGTAAACCGTCGATCTCCTGACAGAATTGACCTCCCGATAACCTGAACATCGGCAAATAGCCATAAATTAAACAAATCCTGTGCATTTCCAGCCTTTTTGACGGGTTGGAAATGCAATTTTCCCGGACGATGTTCAAGGCTGATCCATCCAGGTCTCCCCCTCCGGTTTCCTCGACAAAGCGTAAATAAAAAACCTTTAAAACCACGAGTTACAAGGGGTTTGGCGATTATTCATTGCAGGTTAATTTTGTGATGCCACGGGGATTTTGCCCATTTGGCATGGAAAAAAATGCACCTTGAGTGGTAAACTCAGGCGCTTTTGAATGACCTCGCATGTTTAATAATCGTTGTGTCAGCCCGCCTGACACGGCTGCAATGCCGATTCATTCAACCACCCGTCGTGATGTATTTCTCGGCGCTAACCAACCTCTCTTCCCGTAACGGTAGTGCAATTAAGTATGATTACAATCAAAAGAGGACTGGACATCCCCGTGCTGGGTGCGCCAGAGCAAGTAATCTACGATGGCCCCGCCATCACCCGTGTTGCTACACTGGGCGAGGAGTTCGTGGGGATGCGACCTACTATGTTCGTCAAAGTAGGTGATCGCGTCATCAAAGGTCAGGAGCTCTTCGAAGACAAGAAGAATCCGGGCGTTAAATTCACAGCTCCCGCCACCGGTGTGGTCTCAGAGATCAACCGTGGTGCCAAACGTGTTCTCCAGTCCGTGGTCATCGACCTGGACGGCTCCGATGAACAGGTGACCTTCGAGCACTTTGCCTCTGCCGAGCTGGCCAAGCTCGAGCGCAGCAAAGTACAGGAGATCCTGCTTGCATCCGGCCAGTGGACCGCGCTGCGCACTCGTCCCTTCAGCAAAGTTCCCGCGGTAGGCACAGCCCCGCGCGCCATCTTTGTGACCGCCATGGACACCAACCCGCTGGCCGCCAACGCAGAGCTGATCATCAAGGAGCAGTCTCAGGCGTTCCTCGACGGTCTGGCCGTGCTGACTCGTCTGACCGACGGCACCGTCTATGTCTGCAAGGGCGAAGGCAGCCTGCCTCACTCTCCTCTGGCCAAGGTCAAGGAAGAGATCTTTGTTGGCCCGCATCCTGCCGGTCTGCCAGGTACCCACATCCACTTCCTGGATCCGGTCAGCAGCACCAAGGTGCAGTGGCACATCAACTATCAGGACGTGATCGCATTCGGCAAGCTGTTCACCACCGGCCAGATCTTCACTGACAAGGTGATCGCTCTGGCAGGCCCGAACGTGCTCAAGCCGCGTCTGCTGCGTACCCGCATGGGTGCCTGCATCAGCCAGCTCACCAACAACGAGCTGCGCGCTGACGAAAACCGCGTCATCTCCGGTTCTCTGCTGAGCGGTGCCAAGGCTGACGGTGTTCACGACTATCTGGGTCGCTACCACAATCAGGTTTGCGTACTGGGCGAAGGTCGCGAGAAAGAGTTCCTGGGCTGGATCAACCCCAGCGCCAACAAGTTCTCCATCACCCGCACCACCCTTTCTCATCTGATGAAGGGCAAGCTGATCAACTTCACCACAACTACCAACGGTAGTGACCGTGCCATGGTGCCTATCGGCAACTATGAGCGGGTGATGCCACTCGACATCCTGCCGACCCTGCTGCTGCGGGACATGATCTCCGGCGATACCGACGGTGCTCAGGCACTGGGTTGTCTGGAGCTGGATGAGGAAGATTTGGCCCTCTGTACTTTCGTCTGCCCCGGCAAGACCGAGTACGGCCCCATCTTGCGTGAGTGCCTGACCAAGATTGAACTGGAAGGTTAAGCGATGAGTTTCAAGCAACTTCTTGAAAAAATGGAACACCACTTCGAACCGGGTGGAAAGTACGAGAAGTACTACGCCCTGTTCGAAGCGGCATACACCCTGTTCTATACCCCGGGTTCCGTAACCCGCAACGCCTCCCACGTTCGTGATGCGCTCGATCTGAAGCGCATGATGATCATGGTGTGGCTGGCCGTGTTCCCGGCCATGTTCTGGGGCATGTACAACGTTGGTAACCAGGCCATTGCCGCGATCGCCCACATGGGCTCGGCAGCCGGTGCCAGCAGCTGGCAATATGCGCTGGCGACCATGCTGGGTGCCTCCCTCGATCCCGCTGTTGCCGGTATTGGCAGCAAGATGATGATCGGCGCCGCCCACTTCTTCCCCATCTACCTGACCGCCTTCCTGGTCGGTGGCTTCTGGGAAGTGCTGTTCGCCATGGTACGCAAGCACGAGATCAACGAAGGCTTCTTCGTGACCTCCATCCTGTTTGCCCTGATCGTGCCGCCCGAGCTGCCCCTGTGGCAAGCTGCTCTGGGTATCACCTTCGGTGTGGTGATGGCCAAGGAAGTGTTCGGTGGTACCGGCAAAAACTTCCTGAACCCGGCGCTGGCCGGTCGTGCCTTCCTGTTCTTCGCCTACCCGGGCCAGATCTCCGGTGACGCCGTATGGGTTGCTGTTGACGGCTACTCCGGCGCAACCGCGCTGAGCCAGTGGGCACAGGGCGGCCAGATGGCACTGATCAACGGTGCAACCGGTCAGGCTATCAGCTGGATGGACGCTTTCCTGGGGAACCTGCCGGGTTCCATCGGTGAAGTCTCTACCCTGATGATCCTGCTGGGCGCAGCCATGATCGTCTACATGCGCATCGCCTCCTGGCGCATCATCGCCGGCGTGATGATCGGTATGATCGCCACCTCCCTGCTGTTCAACGTCATCGGTTCCGATACCAACCCCATGTTCAACATGCCGTGGCACTGGCATCTGGTGCTGGGTGGCTTTGCCTTCGGTATGGCCTTCATGGCAACCGACCCCGTCTCCGCCGCCTTTACCAACAAGGGCAAGTGGTGGTACGGCGCCCTGATCGGCGTGATGGTCGTGCTGGTTCGCGTAGTCAACCCGGCGTTCCCGGAAGGCATGATGCTGGCCATTCTGTTTGCAAACCTGTTTGCTCCCCTGTTTGACCACTTCGTCGCTCAGGCAAACATCAAGCGGAGGATTGCTCGTGGCGTTTAATAAAGACTCAACCTTCGGCACCATCAGCGTGGTAACCGGCCTCTGCCTGGCCTGTTCCATCGTGGTATCCGTTGCTGCCGTTGGCCTGCGTTCTACCCAAGAGGAGAACAAGGCGCTGGACAAGCAGAGCAACATTCTCTCCGTAGCCGGCGTAGACATCAGCGATGTGGCCAAGCGCGATCTGGCCAAGCTGTATGGCGACAAGATCGAAGCCCGTCTGGTGGATCTCGCCACCGGTAACTTTGTTGACGGCGATGCCGACAACTTCGATACCAAGCAGGCGGCCAAAGATCCGGCGCAAAACATCCGTCTGGCTGCTGCCGACGACAAGGCTGGTCTGCGTCAGATCTCCAAGCTGGTTCCGGTATTCTTCGCCAAGGATGCCGAAGGCAAGATCGACAACATCATCCTGCCCATCTACGGTCAGGGTCTGTGGTCGACCATGTATGCCTTCGTCGCGGTTGCCGCTGATGGCCAGACCATCAAGGGCATCACCTACTACGACCACGGTGAAACCCCGGGTCTGGGCGGTGAAATCGAGAATCCGGCCTGGCGCGAGCTGTTTGTCGGCAAGAAGCTGTTCGATCAGGATGGCATGCCGGCGCTGCGCGTCATCAAGGGTCACGCTCCGGCGGGCTCCGAGCACGAGATCGACGGTCTCTCCGGTGCCACTCTGACCGGTAACGGCGTACAGCATACCTTCGACTTCTGGATGGGTCCCAAGGGCTTCGGTCCTTTCCTGGCCAAGGTTCGTGCAGGAGAAATCAACAATGGCTGACAAGAGCGAAATGAAAAAGTTGCTGTTGACCCCTGTGCTGGGCAACAACCCCATCGCCTTGCAGGTGCTGGGTGTCTGTTCTGCACTCGCGGTTACCAGCCAGATGAAGACAGCGTTTGTAATGACCCTCGCGGTTATGGCGGTCACCGCCTTCTCAAACCTGTTCATCTCTCTGATCCGCAACCAGATCCCGAACAGCGTGCGGATCATTGCCCAGATGGCCATCATCGCTTCGCTGGTTATCGTGGTTGACCAGGTGCTCAAGGCCTATGCCTATGACATCTCCAAGCAGCTGTCGGTCTTCGTCGGCCTCATCATCACCAACTGTATCGTGATGGGTCGTGCCGAAGCCTACGCCATGAAGAGCGCGCCGCTCCCCTCCTTCCTGGATGGTATCGGCAACGGTCTGGGCTATGGCGCCATTCTGCTGAGCGTCGCTACCGTGCGTGAACTGCTAGGCTCCGGCACCTGGTTCGGCATCGAGCTGCTGCCGCTGGTGAACAACGGTGGCTGGTATGTACCCAACGGTCTGCTACTGCTGCCGCCGAGTGCATTCTTCATCATTGGTCTGATCATCTGGGGCGTTCGCACCAAGGATCCCAAGCAGGTGGAGGCGAAGGATTAAGGTATGGAACACTATCTGAGTCTGTTGATTAAATCGATCTTCATCGAAAACCTGGCACTCTCCTTCTTCCTGGGGATGTGTACCTTCCTGGCGGTGTCCAAGAAGGTCAAGACCTCCATGGGTCTTGGTATTGCCGTTATCGTGGTGCAAACCATCGCCGTACCGGTCAACAACCTGATCTACAACTATGTGCTGAAGGCAGGTGCCCTCTCCCCTGACCTGGATCTGAGCTTCCTGAGCTTCATCACCTTCATCGGGGTGATCGCGGCGCTGGTGCAGATCCTGGAGATGGCGCTGGACAAGTACTTCCCGGCTCTCTACAACGCCCTGGGTATCTTCCTGCCGCTCATCACCGTGAACTGCGCCATCTTCGGTGGTGTCTCCTTCATGGTGCAGCGTGACTACAACTTCATGGAGTCTGTGGTCTACGGCGTGGGTTCAGGTGCAGGCTGGATGCTGGCGATCGTTGCGCTGGCAGGTATCCGTGAGAAGATGAAGTACTCCGATGTTCCGGAAGGCCTGCGTGGTCTGGGCATCACCTTCATCACTGCCGGCCTGATGGCGCTGGGCTTTATGTCCTTCTCTGGTATCTCCCTGTAATCGGCTTTCCTGCAATCAGAAAGGAACGATAGATGGAAATTATTTTGGGTGTGGTCATGTTTACCGTGATCCTGCTGGCACTGGTGGCAGTCATTCTGTTCGCCAAGTCCAAGCTGGTGACCGCGGGCGACGTGACAATCAGCATCAACGGTGACCCGGCCAAGGCAGTGACCAGCCCGGCCGGTGGCAAGCTGCTCGGCGTTCTGGCCGGCAACGGTATCTTCGTCTCCTCCGCCTGTGGCGGCGGTGGCTCCTGCGGTCAGTGCAAGGTGCGGGTGAAGTCTGGCGGCGGCGATATTCTGCCGACCGAACTGGATCACATCAGCAAGGGCGAAGCCCGTCACGGCGAGCGTCTGGCCTGTCAGGTCACCGTTCGTGGCGACATGGACATCGAACTGCCGGAAGAGATCTTCGGGGTGAAGAAGTGGGAATGTACTGTTATCTCCAACGATAACAAGGCCACCTTCATCAAGGAGCTCAAGCTGCAGATCCCCGATGGCGAGAGCGTGCCGTTCCGCGCCGGTGGTTATATCCAGATCGAAGCCCCGGCTCACCACGTCTACTACAAGAACTTCGATATTCCCGAGGAGTATCGCGGTGACTGGGATCGCTTCAAGATCTTCGAGCTGGAGTCCAAGGTCGATGAGCCGATCATCCGAGCCTACTCCATGGCCAACTATCCGGAAGAGTTCGGCATCATCATGCTGAACGTGCGTATCGCTACGCCGCCGCCCAGCAACTGGACTGCCCCTCCGGGACAGATGTCCTCCTACATCTTCAACCTGAAAGCGGGTGACAAGGTGACCATCTCCGGTCCGTTCGGCGAGTTCTTCGCCAAGGATACCGATGCCGAAATGGTATTCATCGGTGGTGGTGCGGGTATGGCGCCGATGCGCTCCCACATCTTCGACCAGCTGCGTCGCCTGAAGTCCAAGCGCAAGATGAGCTTCTGGTACGGTGCCCGTTCCAAGCGCGAAATGTTCTATGTCGAAGACTTCGACATGCTCGCCGCCGAGAACGAGAACTTCACCTGGAACGTCGCCCTGTCCGATCCGCAACCGGAAGACAACTGGGACGGCTACACCGGCTTCATCCACAACGTGCTCTACGAGAACTATCTCAAGAACCACGAAGCGCCGGAAGATTGCGAGTTCTACATGTGTGGTCCTCCCGTGATGAACGCAGCCGTCATCAACATGCTCAAAGATCTGGGCGTTGAAGACGAAAATATCCTGTTGGATGACTTTGGTGGTTAATCCATGCACAGTGTTGTAAAGACCTGGCTAGCCTTCGGGCTAGCCTTTTTCTTGACTGGGTGCGGTCAGGAAACGGTCCAATCCAAACCGGAGATCCACATCACCGGTAGCACCATGGGCACTTACTACTCCATCAAGGTGGCGGACAGCGTCATCACCGATCCGGCCAAACTTCAGGCCGAGGTCGATGTCTTGCTGGAGCGGGTCAACGATCAGATGTCCACCTATCGTCCCGATTCCGAGCTGTCGCGCTTCAACCAGCACCGCGGCTCCACGCCGGTGGTGGTCTCGCGGGATACCGCCCGGGTAGTCACAGAGGCCATTCACATTGGCCGTGAGAGCCAGGGGGCGCTGGACGTCACCGTCGGCCCCTTGGTCAATCTGTGGGGCTTTGGCCCGGACAAGCGACCAACCAAGGTGCCGTCCGACGAGCTGATCACCCAGACCCGTCAGAAGACCGGTCTTGGCAACCTGCACGTCATCACCTCGGTGGATGCCGATACCCTGCAAAAGGATATTCCCGACCTCTACGTCGACCTCTCCGCCATCGCCAAGGGCTTTGGCGTAGACAAGGTGGCCGAGTATCTGGAATCCCTGGGTGCGCGCAACTATCTGGTGGAGATTGGCGGCGAACTGCGGATCAATGGTGTCAACGGCAAGGGTCACCCCTGGCGCGTCGCCATCGAGAAGCCGACTGCCAATGCCGGCTCGGTGCAGGAGGTTATTGTCCCGGGGGACAATGGCGTTGCCACCTCCGGCGATTACCGCAACTACTATGAGCTGGATGGCCAGCGTTTCTCCCACACCATAGACCCGCGCACCGGCAAACCGATCCAGCATCGTCTGGTGTCGGTGACCGTGATCCACCCCTCCTGCATGACCGCAGACGGGCTGGCGACCGTGTTCATGGTGATGGGTACCGAGAAGAGCCTGGCCTATGCCAACGAGCGAGGCCTGGCGATCTTTGTCATCACCAAGACCGACAAGGGCTATGAAGAGGCCTACTCCGAGGCCTTCAAGCCTTATCTGGTCAAGAAGTAAGAGGTAGAGATGCAGATTTTTCTGATCACCTTCGGGGTATTCATGCTGGTGATTGTGGCCATGGCCATTGGCTACATCTTCCAGAAGAAGACCATCTCGGGCTCCTGTGGCGGCCTGGGTGGCGTCGGCATCGAGAAGGAGTGCGACTGCCCCGAACCTTGCGACAATCGCAAGAAGAAGATGGCCAAGGAAGAGGCCCGTCGCAAGATGCTGGAGGAGAACCGGATCATCTGATCTGCCTGCCTTGCGATAGACAAAAGCGCGCCATCGGCGCGCTTTTTTATTGGCTTGAATGCGAAGCACACCGGTCAGGATGTTCGCTCGATGTAGAGGATCACCTCCCCCAGATGGATGCCGAACTTGCTGATGGCGGCGCGATTGATCAGGCGATCCTCATCCAGCAGATACATCCAGTCATCGAAGCTCACCCGCACCACCTCACCGTCCGGCAGCGCCAGATCGAGTTGATAGCGCCAGTTGAGGGCAAACCCTTGCGTTTTACCCACGGCCTCCCCGACCACATCCGATGCTGTCCCACGCCAGTGGCCATCGGCCCCCTTGCTCAGATACCAGGTACGGGTCTGCTGGCGGCCATCGTCAAAATAGAACTGCTCGAACAGCTCGCCCTTGCCGTTCTGCCAGCGCCCTGTCATCTCGACCCGAAAGCGGCTGGTCACTTCGCCGCTGCGGTCGGTCACCAGACCATGGGCCACCAGCTTGCCATTGAAGAAATGGGCGAGATCCCACTGCGGACTCTGGCCCCGATAACTGTCGAGACTGGCGCCGCAACCACTGAGCAGCAGGGCAAGGCCCAATACAAATAGCCGCCTGGGTAGCAGGGAGCGTAGCAACAACGGGATAAACAGCATGGCAGACTCCACTATCAGGATTGACCGCGCAGACGGCGGGTCAGGGCGGGATCGCGGCTGTTATCAGCCAACCAGATGGCGAGAAAGGCGGCAGAAAATCGGGGATCGTCGAGGGAACCAAGGCGTTTGTCTTGCCACCAGAAGTGGCCATGCCCCGCCTCATCGACATAGAAGGTGAACCGATCGCCCGCAGCTACATCCGGCCAGATTGCCGCGAGTTGCTCCAGCCACTGCTTGCGCTCGGCATCGCTCCCCACCCCGAGGCGCTGCCACTCGGACGAAGTGGCGCCGAGCAGCTCGTCCCGCTCGATGGCTCTGGCATAGGTGAGGGTAAGTGCTTGTGGATAGTGACCCGGCTGGTAGCGACCACTCTCGCTAAACAGGGTGGCGTCGTAGAGCTTGAACCAGAGCCACTGCATCTGTCCCTGACCGACCGGACGCAGCTTCTGCCAGGGGAGTGTTGCCGCATCGCTGGTGGTCGCAACGAGCAGGCTAAGGGCGGCAAGGTGGAGGCTAATTCCACCCCATATGCCAGTGATTGGGGTCTTCGAGTTCATGCCAGTCCATCTCCTGTTCCTGCAGGGTATTGATATCCTGCATCACCACCTGCACCAGCTGTCCCTGCGCATTCCGCTGGCAGGCAACCACCAGATAGAAGCGATCCGTCAGCTCGTGCTGGCTCTCTTTGGTCCACTTGGAAAAAAGCAGCGTGTCGGTCGAAAAGGAGTTCATCATGACTCACCCTCCAGCTTGACCATTACCCACAGGAGTACGGGTAACCACCACATCCAGATCACTGCCAGCAGCGCCGCACTGATCCCGATGCCCCAAGGTAAGTGTACTGCCCCCATGGCGGCTCCCGCCACATAGGAGGAGGTGCCGCCAACCATGCCAAACAGCGCCTGCTGCCAGCGAGGCAAGCGCAGCAGCCAGCGCATGCCATGAGCAAGCGTCAGGGCAAAACCGAGCCAGAGCAGTACCAGCCAGAGAGGAAAACCGGCAGGAAAGCGGAACAAGCCGAGCTGCCAGAGCAGGGCATCCAGCAGACAGCCGGCCACCGCGATGGGGAGCAGCCGCCAGTCACGCTGACGGCTGGGTGAGAAGAGAAAGTGCAGCAGCAAGATCACCAGCAGCGGGCCCGGCTGCTGCCACTTCACCGCCAGCAACCAGTAGAGGTTGAATCCCAGCAGGTGAGCCCACTGCCACATGGTCAGTGACCGCTTACTGGCAAATCACCCGACCAGCCAGCGGGCCCCGGCTTGGCGGCCTCCAGCTGCACCAGACTGATGCTGCGCTCCCAGAATCCCCCCTCGCAATAGGCGAAGTAGAAGTGCCACAGCCGGATGAAATCCTGGCTGTAACCGAGCTTGGGCAGCTCGGGTGCCAGCGCCAGAAAGCGCTCGCACCAGTGAGCCAGGGTTCGGGCATAGTGGTGGCCGTGATCGTGCAGCCGCACCAGCTGCATATCGGTCTCCCGTGCCAGCAACCCCGCCATCTGGGAGACGCTCGGCAGGCAGCCACCGGGGAAGATGTAGCGCTGGATGAAATCAACCCCGCGCAGATACTGGGCATGACGCTGATCGGCGATGGTTATGGCCTGAATGAGCAGACGGCCACCGGGCTTGAGCAGCCGCGACAGCTGGCGGAAATAGTCGGGCAGAAAGGCGTGGCCCACCGCCTCGATCATCTCGATGGAGACCAGCTTGTCATAGGTGCCCTCCAGCTTGCGGTAATCCTCCAGCAGCAAGGTGATGCGATCCCCCAGCCCTTCCCGCGCAATCCACTCCTTGGCATAGTCGTGCTGGGCCCGGGAGATGGTGGTGGTGGTCACCCGGCAGCCATAGTGGCGGGCGGCATAGACGGCAAGGCCACCCCAGCCGGTGCCGATCTCCAGCAGATGATCGTCAGGCCCCAGCTCAAGTCGCTCGCAGATGGTGCGCAGCTTGGCCTGCTGCCCCTCTTCGAGCGTGGCCTCGGCGCTCGGATAGATGGCGCTCGAGTACTGCATATGGCTGTCGAGAAAACCCTGATAGAGGGTATTGCCGAGATCGTAGTGGGCGGCGATGTTGGAGCGCGACCCGGTCAGAGTATTGCGGTTGAGCCAGTGGCGCACCTTGTTGAAGGGAAAACTGAGCCAGCCGAGGCGCCGTTCAAGGGAGTCAAGCAGGGTCAGGTTGCGAGCCAGCAGCCGCACCAGCGCCACCGGATCCGGACTAGTCCAGAGTCCCTCCACCCAGGTTTCTCCGGCGGCAATGCTGCCCCCCAGCAGCAGGCGACGATAGAAGGCCGGATCCTGCACCACCAGTTCGGCATGCAGATCGGTGCCCGCGACGCCCAAGCTGTGGCGCTCACCGCCATCCCGCAGCAGCAGCTGGCCATGTTCAAGGCGCCCCAGCAGATTGAGCAGCAGTTGCCTTGCCCCCTTGTCGATGAAAGAGGCAGAGAGGGTTGATTGCACAAGTTCCATTAGCGGCTCTCCGGATGGGTAAAAATCGGTGTTCGTTTGATAAAAAGACGCAGGGCCTGCCAGTAGATCCCGAGCAGCACCTTCATGGTCATCCATGGCCAGCGGGCCAGCAGGGCCACCAGCCCCTTGCGTGACAAGGGTTCGCGAGTGAGCGCCAAGGTGGCGTCAAACAGCTTGGCTTCACCGGATACGGGATGGCTCTCGATATGGATCAGTGTCTCCCGCGCGGGCGGCCTGATCCGCCAGTGATAACGCATCGCCAGCCCCATAAAGGGGGAGACGTGAAAATCCTTGTCATGGGGGGCCAGCGCCGCCAGATCCAGCAGGTAGTAGTGACGCTCGTTCCAGGGGGTGTTCGACACCTCTGCCAGCAGATAGCGCGCCTCGCCCTGCCGGTAGCAGAAGTAGAAGTTGACCGGGCTGAAGTAGAAGCCCAGACAGCGCACATTGCCGAGCAGCAGTACCCGCCCCTCGGGCTCGGCATCACCACCCAGCTCGCTCACCTTCTGCCACACCGCCTGCTTGAGGCTCCCCTCGCTGCCCTTGAGATAGTCATGGCGGTGAAACGAGAGCAGCCCCGAGCGCTCCACACCGAACCAGCGTCCCTGATCGAGCTGCGGCAGCTCGTCGAGGTCCAGTCCCAGCATAAAGAGGCTGTAGGAGAAGGCGTGGGCCCGCGGCGCAAAACGGCGGTGGCGCACCGAACCCTGCCAGATGGCGCTGGTGACGCCGGCCAGTTCGTCGGCACGCTCATGTTCGGTGGCCACAGTGGCGCCGTTCATAGCTCGGCCCCGAACCGTCTGGCCACGTCCAGCGCGCTGCGCACCCCATCCTCATGAAAGCCGTTGTACCAGTAGGCGCCGCAGAAGTGGGTGTGCTGCTGGCCGCAGATCTCCGCGCGGCGCTGCTGGGCAGGGATAGAGGCCTGATTGAACACCGGATGGTGATAGACGAAGCGGCGCAGCACCTTGCTCTCATCGACCTTGCCCCTGGGGTTGAGACTGACGCAGAAGGGCTCCGGCGAGTTCACTCCCTGCAGGATGTTCATGTTGTAGCTCACCAGCGGCCGTGCCTCGTCGTTGCCATCGAGCTGATAGTTCCAGCTGGCCCATGCCTTGCGGCGGGTGGGCAGGCAGCGCACATCGGTATGGAGCCAAACATCGTTGGCCTGATAGGGTATATCGCCGAGGATGGCCTGCTCCCGCTCGCCGGGATCAGCCAGCAGCGCCAGCGCCTGATCGCTGTGGCAAGCGAAGATCACCTCGTCAAACCGCTCCTCGCCGTAACTGCTCAGGATCATCACGCCATCCGCGTCCCGCCGCACGCTCTGCACCGGACAGGCGAGCCGGATCTGCGACTGCCAACCCGCGGTAAGGGGGCCGATATATTCCCGCGAGCCGCCCGGGATCACGTACCACTGGGGGCGATTGGCCACATCGAGCAGGCCATGGTTGGCAAAAAAGCGCAGGAAGAAGCCAAGGGGGAAGGCGCGCATATCGGCCAGGGTCGATGACCAGATCGCCGCCCCCATCGGCAAGATGTAGTGGCTGTCTCTTA